>NZ_JAWLDW010000099.1:0-5451 GCF_041686455.1 Rhodohalobacter sp. | reverse complement strand
CTGACTTTCCCATGGTTTTGATTCTCTCCTTATTAAAATTGCTACATTGTGTTTGTCAGTAATTTCTTCTCTTCTTCTCTCACTTTTTACACACCTAAACACAAGTAGTAACTAAATATACCATATGAAATGTAAATTGAGAGCTTTCAATGATTAATTCTATCTAATGTTATGGTCTGAAATGGCTATTCCTTAATCCAAATCAGTATTCGGAGTCAATTTACTAGTCAGGGTTTTGTCTATGCTTCGCTCGAAATTGTAAAGGGAATTAGTCATTAACTGGTCCTTACAAGTAGAGAAAAAAGTGTTTGACATAAGATCATTGCAAATTGGTGATTTGAACTCCGAACCACGAATGACGATTTGTGATTTGAAACCTGAAACATTGTTCTAGAAAAGCCTGCAGCTACAGAATACAGAAGGGATAAAGTACCTGCCTTAGCGGGGCAAAATGTGATTAACTCCGGGTTTCAACCCGTGGTAATGAGGATCGAAAAAATAATCGCCGAAAAGAGAGTCTGGTTCAGTGATCGTAATAATGTTGAGGCGATGCCCCTCAAATTGCAATTATATCTGATCAGGCATAGCCTCACCTACAAGATTTATTAACACACAAGGGGAAGGGGTAGTAAATCCAACGGGTTTGGTGACCTGTTGCACAATTGTGGATTGAACACCGAATTGCGAAGTGAAGCTTCTCGCCTGAGGCTGAAACATGAGACCTGAACTAAACCCGTCAGCCTGCAACTGAAGCATGCCGACGGGGATTTTTAACGAATACCGTAAACCAAGAACTTCTACGCTTCCGGCTGCAGCTCTTCGATCTCTTTGATATTATCAGAGATCGTCTGATCCTCAATTTTGTGATCGCTCAGCTTGCCGGCAAAATAGTCGTCATAAGCGGCCATATCTACAAATCCGTGTCCGCACATGTTAAAGAGAATCGTTTTTTCGGTTCCCTCTTCTTTGGCTTGCTTCGCCTCACGGATTACCTGTGCTACGGCATGATTGGCTTCGGGTGCGCCAATAATTCCTTCCGCCTTGGCAAACATCACTCCGGCCTCAAAGCACTCGAGCTGCTGCAGAGCGGTGGCCTCAATCAGATCATCTTTCAAAAGCTGGCTGCAGAGAACGCTGGCCCCGTGATATCGCAGCCCGCCTGCATGGATAGCGGCCGGCGTAAAATTATGACCCAACGTGTACATCGGTAACAACGGTGTATATCCGGCTGAGTCGCCATGATCGTACATAAATTTACCGCGAGTCAGTTTCGGACAGGAAGCCGGTTCAACCGCTATGAAACGGGTTTTCTTTCCATCGGTAAGATTATTTTTTAAAAACGGAAAAGAGATTCCTGCAAAGTTGGATCCGCCACCTAATGGAGCCACCACAATGTCGGGGTAGTCTCCGGCATACTCCATCTGCTTGATCGTCTCCTGACCAATAATAGTTTGATGCAAAAGAACGTGGTTTAGCACCGATCCCAGCGAATATTTGGTCTGATCATCTCCAACCGCGCGCTCAATCGCCTCCGAGATTGCAATTCCCAAACTGCCGCTCGTGTCGGGTGACTTCTCCAGGATTCTTCGGCCCGCTTCGGTGCGGTTGCTTGGCGATGCGTGCACTTCTGCCCCGTACGTGTTCATCATCACTTTGCGGTAAGGCTTCTGATCGTAGCTGATCCGCACCATATACACTTCACAGTTCATGTTAAATTGGGAACACGCAAACGCAAGCGCTGTTCCCCACTGACCGGCTCCGGTCTCGGTGGTGATGCTCTTCACGCCTTCCTGCTTGTTGTAGTAGGCTTGAGGAACAGCGGTATTGGGTTTATGCGATCCGCTTGGACTCACACCTTCGTATTTGTAATAGATTTTCGCGGGTGTATCGAGCATCTTTTCAAGTCCCGTGGCACGATAGAGCGGTGTCGGTCGCCAGATTTTATAAATTTCTCGAACCTCATCAGGAATCTCAATGTACTGTTCGGCCGACATCTCCTGCTCAATCAATCCCTTCGGAAAGATCGGACTCAGATCATCCGGGCCGGCAGGCTGTCTCGTTCTGGGATTAAGCGGTGGCAGCGGCTTATTAGGCATATCCGCTACAATATTATACCAATGTGTGGGGATATCAGACTCGTTCAGCAGAATTTTTTTATTCATGGTATCAGAAAGCTAAGGTCGTTTCGGTTCTATAAATTAATTGGCTATTCAAAGCTCAAACAACAGAATTTTGAAACAGGAAATTCCGGAGAAATGAGATAGTGTTCAAATAGAAAAATAGTTTTTATCGGATTTGTGGAAATACATTTCATTGTTGAATTATGTTGTGCGTTATTCGGAATACGTTTTACGGAATTGAAGATCCTGGCTGCGTTTTCGATCACGAGATTTCGAATCGGGATGTTGACAGCGTCTGGATCTGAACGATTTTCGTTCTATGGTTTACGGTCTACGGTGAAAGACGTGTTTATAGACCAACCTCTTTTACACCATGGAAAACACATTTCAAACGTTTCCCCCTCTGAGAACGTAGTGAAGCGAGATGGGAACAAGACCTGTCTTCTGAATAAATGCAAAGTGAGATGTAAGTCAATTCAACGGGTCTGGAGACCCGTTCCACAAGTGTAGTTTGAACTCTGAATTACAAACGACGATTTGCAAATTGACTTACTAAATCTATTAGCCTTACGCTTGCTGACAGAGTAAAAACGGCCTTGAGAAATTGACAGAAACAAGTGTGAATGTAAGAATGAGAAAATCACAAATTCACCAGCCTCCTATAAGCAAAGATACTAGGTATTAATTAGACAGGCCTTGAATTTGTGACTCATTCGAACAGAACACGCTGTCAATTTCTCACAGCCTTGATTTTTTATGTCTCTTTTGTATCAAGACAAAAGAGACAAGGATTTTATTTGACATAAAATCTTTGCAACATCGTCTCCCCTCTCTGAGAACGGAGAGATTAGAGAGGGGAAAAAGGGATGAGTATTCTAACAATGTGAAAAATGAGACAGTCAACGAAACGGGTCAGGCGACCCCTTCTGCAATTGTGATTTGAACTCCGAATAGCGAATTGAAACTTGTTGCCTGAAGCCTGAATTACCCTTCAGCCTGCAATTGCAGCATGCCGACGGGGGTACGATGGTAGCCTGAAGCTTGAAACACTCGACATTCAATAACAAATTTTGTATATCACTATTTAAGTTTATCAAACGCTAAATATGTCATCCCTTTTATGGCTCAGCAAATCCGCACCATCATAACCGGAACAGGATCATTCATTCCGGATAAAGTTATACCCAACAGCGATTTTTTCGACAATACGTTTTTACAAAAGGATGGCACTCCTTTCGATAAGGACAATGAGGAGACAATTAATAAGTTCGAAGAGATCACCGGGATAGAGGAAAGACGCTATGCCGACGACAATATGCTCGCCTCCGATATGGGAGCACAAGCCTCCGAAAAAGCCATTGAGATGTCCGGACTGGATAGAGAAAAACTCGATTATATTATTGTAGCTCACAATTTTGGTGATGTTCGCGCCGAAAACCGCAGAGTGGATATGGTCCCATCGTTGGCCTCAAAAGTGAAACACAAACTGGGTATCAAAAATCCCTACTGCGTGGCCTATGACCTTCCGTTTGGCTGTCCCGGCTGGCTTCAGGGTGTAATTCAGGCGAACTATTATATTCGCAGCGGTGATGCCAAATCGGCTTTGGTAATTGGTACAGAAACACTCTCGCGTATTTGTGATCCCCACGATCGCGACAGCATGATCTATGCCGATGGCGCCGGTGCTACCGTTTTGCAAGCCAACAACTCCGGAAGTGATTCAGGTATCCTGTCCCATGTCGCACGTACAGATACAGAAACTCAGGTTCACTATCTGAATATGGATCGTTCATATGATGAGAGCGCCGATGACACTCTATACCTTAAAATGGATGGTCGAAAACTCTACCAATACGCCTTATCGAACGTTCCGGGACTCGTCAAAAAGTCGATCGAAAAAGCGGGACTCGATCTGAAGGATGTCAATAAAGTTCTGATTCACCAGGCCAATGAGAAGATGGATGAAGCAATACTCCAACGTCTCTTTAAACTCTATGATAAGCAAGAGATGCCATATGATATCATGCCGATGACCATCTCCAAACTCGGCAACACAAGCGTGGCAACCGTACCTACCCTGCTCGATTTGATCCTCCGCAAACAACTGGACGGCCACAGTATAAACCCCGGAGACACCATCATATTTGCCTCCGTCGGCGCCGGTATGAATATCAATTCGATGGTATATCGGGTTCCTAAAAATGAGTCGGATATCCATGAAAGCTGACAGCGTTCCATCTTTAGAAGGATCCTGTCCGCGCCGAGATGCGAATGATATTCGGTTTACGGTTTACGGCATACGGTGTAAGGTTTGCAAATGATACCCAGTTAGTAATTCAATGGCGTAGCCATGACACACAACCTAGCCCATCAATTCATTGATGGGTTTAGTGGTAAACACCAATAAACCGCCGAATGGAGGGACTTGTTTTACATTCAGGGCTTGTTGAGGCGGTGTCAACAGATCGTCTATTCACCATCACAATTCAAATTGATGCTGAAGATATTCATGTGCAGCGGAGCTGCAGGCACCTACACTCGTTAATGGGAAAATCTGAGGTTTAAAATAGACACCGCGTATGAACCGCTCCACAGTATGAGTTCGAAACTACCTTTGTGTAGTCATGGAACCTCATAACACATATCGATTCCCTGAAGTGCTTCAAAGTTTAATCAGGAGAGATTGATTTATCATCAATTTTCCTATTCCACTTCAAATCGTACATCGCAGTTCGGTCATACAGTGATTCGTCAATCGATATGCAATATATTATTTACGAACTTTTTCTCTATCGATAAACTGAACAAAACGGCCTTGAGAAATTGACAGGAAAAAGTGTAAATGTGCGAATGAGAAAAACACAAATTCACCAGTCTCTGCCGTCACTGCGCTGCGCTCCGACTATTTTTCGGAGAGCAGTGAATGAAGCGTAGCGCAATGAACGAAGTCGAGAAGCTAGTGCCAAGTAATACAAAGTTCTCGACAAGCTCCCCGATTAAGTGCATCGGGGCACCGCGAACTGACGGAATTATATAATTAACAGGCATTGAATTTGTGACTCATTCAAGCAGAACACACTGTCAATTTTTCTCAGCCCTGCCTTACCAATTCCGAATGCTTTCGGGAGCAGGCAGGCTTGATTATTTCGTCTCTTTTTTACCTGTCCGACTACCGGCGCATCAAGACAAAATGAACAGCGGTAATAGATTGAAATAAGATTTCCGTAATACCCCTCAATTCAATTAATTATTCCAAACCAATCCATCTATTCGGCGGAGAAATGAAGGTCTAATTTATATCCCCGGGGACCGCTACGCTTCACCCAGGGCT
>NZ_JAWLDW010000098.1:0-10097 GCF_041686455.1 Rhodohalobacter sp. | reverse complement strand
TAAAGTTGAGTCGCTCCTGAATTTTGGCGGCATCCGAATTGAAGATAATCTCATTATCACAGAAGATGGACATGAGAATTTGACCGATGTACCGAAGGAAATTAAGGATATTGAAGAGGTTATGAAGTAGACTGAAAAAGAACTCAGAGTACTCGTGGCACGCCTTTGAGACGTGCCACGAGTTTTACAACACCACACATATGGAAAAAGAGAGCTTATATCATATATACAATCAGGGAAATAATCGAGAGCCCATTTTCTTTGCAGAAAGAAACTATATTTATTTTTTGAAAAAAGTCAGAAAGCATCTTATACCTCATCTCCATATTCTTGCATATTGCTTGATGCCAAATCACTTTCACTTACTTGTATTCACAAAAGCTCATTTTGATTATCAGAAGTATGTTATTGATTTACGAACACTTCTAAGTTCGTATATCAAAGCCATTAACAAACAAGAAAGCCGAAGCGGTTCTCTTTTTAGACAAAACACCAAGTTCAAGAATATCTCAGATGCGAATGAAGAATACTTCTACGGACAATATTGCCTTCACTATATTCATCAAAATCCTCTTCGCGCTGGTTTAGTCACAAACATTGAAGAGTGGAGATTTTCGTCCTACCCTGATTATATTCAGATTAGAAATGGCTCTCTTTGTAACAAAAATTTGGCTGTAGAGTTACTTCGACTTCCGGAAAACACAAAAGAATTTATCAATCTATCAGAGGTAACAGTTTCTGCTGGTGTTATCAATTAATTAATTTAATGCATTAAACCACTCGTGGCACGACTCAAAGGCGTGCCACGAGTACTAGTCTTAAACTAAGTTATCAACCCATGCAATTTCATTTTCAAATTTCCTCCACTCCACAAAAATCCAGAGAACGTCAGGCCTTAACTGCTCTTTTAGCACTGGTAACCGGAGCACTGGTTCTCATGTACGCTAACTTTCTGTACCTGATTGCCGGCGGATATCTGATTGCCCTCGGATTGATGTTTATGTATGCCCGGGTTCCCGCGTTCATTTCAGGGTTTCCTATTGTAGCCGGCGTACTGATTTTCATCTTCCCAGAACTGATCCCTTATACATTTGCCATATTTCTGGGATTCTTTGGATTGATGATGGTGATGGCCTTTCAGTTCGCCATTATGGGTTTTCTTACTATGATTATTGCCGTTCTCATTTTGATGAATCCCGATTCTGTTGCCTACTTTATCGCGGCTTTCATGTTACTCTATGGAGTATCCAATCTGATTCGCTTGTTTCAAGACCGAAATCGAAAACGTGGCAATGATGACGATCCGGATGTGATTGTGCACTGATGGATATGACTTTCACCGCTGTGACGCAGAGTTCGCAGGTTATTATATTGCTTACCTGACGGCATACCAATAGGCTTTCCCTCCATTCTCTTCTCCCCATGTTATGTCCCTAACGGGACATAGTCTTCAAATAGAAACCGTGTATAGGGCAAATAATAAAATGCCTCAATCTGTCTCAATTTAGAGAGGATTGTAGATATAAAATCTGAGAATCAAGGCGTCTTACAGTTTCGCTAGGGACTGAACATGGGTAGAAAAGTTAAAAATACATTCCTTATACCCGTGCCGTCAGGTACGGAATATATTTTTGTTGACCTAGCATGGAACACCCCTCGCGGCTTCGCCGCACTCCCCTCAAGGGGAGAATTCATTCCCCATTACAAATCCTCTAGAATATTGGCTGCCTCCTCTTTAAGCTGGCCTTCACTTGGCAATTCTACGTCCATATCTTCAATCTCTTCCAAAACCTCTTTTGCCTTATCATCTTCTTCCTCTTTCATATAGTGCTTGGCCAGATCCAATCGAAACAGAATACACTCGGGCATCATCTCGATCGCTTTTTTGAGATACTCTTCAGCTTTATCATTACTACCATCCGGAACTCCTTCCGAAATCAGATTCGCTGCAAATTTCTCCGCTCCACTGATGTTGGCTATATCTGAGTGAAAAACTCCATACAGATGCCATAGCGGTGCGTAGTCAGGAATTATTTCGGCCGCCTTTTCAATATTCTCTTTAATTTCGTGAGAAGTCTCCACCCGGGTCTTATTCCCCTGCAGATCACTCCATCTGCCCAATGCCACCGCTTTCACATAATAGGAGTGTCCTTCATCGTCGTGGTGCTCTATGGCACGATCAGCCAAATCAAGAGCCTCTTCATAATATTCCAGCTGCTTCTCCTCTTCGTCATCTCCAAGCTGATAACCCAGCCGCGAGTTGATCAAGCTGGCATTCCAAAGTGCTTCGTAATTTTCCGATTCTTCATCCAGCACTTCAAGATATACTTCGAGCGCTTCCTTTTCGTCACCGGCTTCAAATAATTCCTCAGCCTCTTTCAGCAGTTTGTCGGGATCAGAAACTTCAGCCCCAAAAGTGATGAGTGGCATACTGATCATAAACATCAGCAAAGACAAGGTAAAAATTGTTGATTTCATAATTTTATGGATTTAATGGATGTTCAATGATCATGTACTCCTCCACCGGATTTCCGTCTATCAGGTGTTCCTGAATGATTCTTTCCAGAACATCCGGACTGCAGGAGTGATACCACGTGCCTTCGGGATAAACCACCGCAATCGGCCCTCGTTTACAAATTCTAAGGCAGTTTGCCTTTGTCCGGTAAATTCCGCCCTCTCCGTCAAGGTTGAGTTCCTTTAGTCGTTTTTTTAAATATTTCCACGCTTTCAGGCTATCTTTGTGTTTACAGCATTTTGGTTTAGTTTGATCTGCACACAAAAAAATATGTCGCTTAATTTTGTCAACATGCAGTTCTCCTGCTTTATTCTGCAATCTTTTTAATCGTTTGTCCATCCTAACATCAATTACTATTCATTTTGCAAATCACCATCAAATTCTGGTAAAATTTAAAAAATACACAAACATTACGCTTTTAATAACAATAAGGGTAACAATTTCATTTATAATCTATGGTTTTTTGAAATAGCCGGCTTATTATTCTGCCCTAAAAACAGAGTTCATTTTTTCAGTATACCTATATAATCTTTATGAGTTGGCTGGTTCAATCCTTTTTTTCGTCTACATTTCGCTCCTCATGGAGATCTGTGGTTTTGCTGTGGAAACCAATGGCCGGCTGGACCCTCATTGTGTATGCATTTTTCACCGCTATTCTGGCCCCTATTTTTATAGCCATGGTCCACTGGGGGGTTTTTCGAGGCGATCGTCTCCCAGCAGGAAATAATGAAATCATTCAATTTGTCCTATCACCTTCCGGTTTTTCGTATCTCTTTTTAATTCTCCTCATCACTTTATCCGGGACCTCCATTCGTTATGCCGGACTGTTTCAAATTATTACAGATGAACTTCGGGGCAGAAATGTCTCTATAACGTCCACAACTGTTCAAATTATTCAGCGTGCACCTCTTTTGATCAAGCTTTGCGCAATTACGATTGGAGCCGCTATCGCTTTGGCACTGAATCTTTTAGCCGGTATTTGGGGTATCTATCAAACCTATCTTACGGAATTTGATATCAATTACTATTTATCGGCCACACCACCGGAATGGTACAGGGCCCTAACTTTTGGGGGAATCTGGACCGGTATATGGGGGATTGGTGTGCTTATTCTCCTGGGCTTTTCACTTCCGGCACTTCCTTCATATCTGGACGGTAGACGGTCACTACGCGAATCTTTAAAAGAAGCGTGGACGCTTTCATTTACCAAAATGCTTATTTTTTTAAAAAGTATTGGTGTAGCCGTATTATTTTGGTTTCTGATCCGGTTGATTTCTGACGCCATTCTTATCTTTTTATTTGCAACTTTGAGCACCTGGGTATTGGACGTAAGCGACTCTCTCCGTATTCTAGCTGCATTTGCAGGGGGGTATTTAATTCTGAGTTTTATCATTACCGCCTCAATCTCATTTGTAGGGTTTTCACTCCTATCAGCTATTATCACTAAATTTTACTATATCTACATTCGCGGACATCAAGCGGTTGTATCTCCGGGAATGTTACAACTCACTCAAAAAACTATTCGCGCGCTTCGATGGATCGGCCGGCCAAAAAATCTCGCTGTGATTTTATCCCTTTTACTTTTCAGCAGTATAATCTCAAGCCTTATTTTGACCCGGTCACCGGATGCACATGAATATAGGCCCGAAATTGTGTCTCACCGGGCCATAGCCGGCGGGGCAACTGAAAATAGTCTCGCTGCACTGCAGGAATCTATTCGATTGGGTGTAGATTATGCAGAAATAGATGTGCAACTTACGGCCGATGGTATTCCCGTGGTCCTGCACGACGCCGACCTGATGCGAGTAGCCGGTCACCCCGGACGCCTTCACCAAATGACTCGTACTGAATTGCAACAATTACGGATGCATTCAGACGATGACTATCCGAATCAGCTTCTTGTCATCCCCACTCTATCTGAATATCTAGAGATGGCTAGAGGTGAAATTGGTTTGATGATAGAGCTGAAATATTATGGGTTCAGGGAAAATTTAGCTGAAGAAACAATACGGTTGATTCAGGAGCATGGAATGGAAGATCAGGTATTGCTAATGTCACTCTCTGTCGATGCCTTACAACAGGTAAAAAGCCTGTCCACCGACATCCCAGTTGGTTACCTTTCTGCCGTAGCCGCCGGCGATCTTAGCCGTATCCCAATGGACTTCCTGGCAATTAATCAGCAGAATATTACAGCCCAAATGATTCGGGACTATAGTTCAAGAAATCAGCCCGTTTACGCATGGACCGTAAATTCTACAGGTAATATGGTTGAATTACTTGAAAAAAGAGTTTCAGGTTTAATAACTGATGAACCCGGTCTTGCTATTGCAGTTACAGATGAATTTTCTCAATTGACTAATGCTGAAAGGCTATTGCTCCGATTCGGCTTTTTAATCCTTGACCCTTTTTCTGAATAAGGCAAATTTCATTACTATTTTAAAATTAACTTAATTAACGTGAGTTCGATATAAGAAAGCTAATGACGGATTTGAACAATTCTCCCCTAAAAAGGGGCTCCGAGCGTTAGCGACACGTGAAACGAAATAAAGAGGGGTGTCCATGGAATTTTCCTCATTAATATCCATTTACCTAAATACTTTCCTTCTTAAGGATGGAATTTCTCATATGGCCAAATTCAGTGATTTTATATCGAATTAACGTTACTTATAAAAGTGAATACATAAACACTTCCTACTACAGTTTTATCTTATGAAACAAAAATCACCAACATAAATCACAAACTCATGAGCCGTCTAACCATACTATTATCAGGTTTTACCATTTTCTTTCTGATGTTTCTTTTTTCCTGCACAAATGAAACTGAGCTGACGCTTGGTGAACCGGAGGCCATTACGGAGGGTTTCCAGTTTACAGAAGGCCCTTTTTGGCACCCGGATGGCTTTCTTCTTTTCAGCGACATTCCCGCCAATACCATCTTTAAGTGGGAGCCTGGCAACTCTGAATCTGAAGTTTATATTGAGCCAAGCGGTAATTCAAATGGAATTACATCCTCACCTGATGGAACCGTGCTGTTAGCTCAGCACAGTGGTAAAGTTTCACAGGTCAATGACGATTTAACACTCACCGTATTGGCCGAAGAATTCAATGGTAACCGACTCAACAGTCCGAATGACCTGGTTGCCCGGTCTGACGGAAAAATTTTCTTCACAGACCCGCCATTTGGAGTATCGGACGAAGATCGGGAATTGGATTTCAGCGGTGTTTTCAGGCTCGACCAGGATGGAACATTAACCCTGCTTTACGATGGTTTTGAGTATCCAAATGGAATTGCGTTATCGCCTGATGAATCGAAACTTTATGTCAACGACTCTGCAACCGGACAAATATTACGTTTTGACCTCCTTGAGGATGGTTCTGTAGCAAACGAAACTCTTTTCGCAAGTGTAGGAGAACGGGATGATACCGGTGCGGCTGACGGCATAAAAACAGATTCAGAGGGCAGATTATACTCTACAGGCCCTGGCGGTCTGTCAATCTTTGATACAGAAGGAAACCGTATTCAGATTATAGAGTTCGACGAGCGCATCACTAATCTGGCCTGGGGCGATTCTGATTACAGCAGAATTTACGTTACCGCACCTAACTCAGTTTATCGGGTTCAAACGAACGTTAAGGGACGTTAGAATACGATCTTAATTTTCTGATCGTTTTGAATGTATTGCATTGAAGTACATCTGAAATTTAGATTATCATGGAAACTACACTTACTGTTAGGATTGACAAGGAACTTGATCAACTTCTTGAGGAGTCTTCTAAACGATCAGGTCAAACAAAAAGTGAATTTGTACGTCAGGCTCTTAAGCGTCAGCTTACCGTAGAATCATTTCAACAACTTCGTAAAGAGTTGCTTCCATATGGAGAAGCGCAAGGATGGCTTACCGATGAAGATGTATTCCGAGAAGTTTCCTGAATATTAGATGTAATCAACTTCTTTTTTTTACACATTCTTCACACTAACCTTTTCAAAAGATCTGCATGAAAATTTTTGCTGACACAAATGTTCTTATCAGTGCATTTACAGCAAGAGGATTATGTGCCGATTTACTTGAGGTAATACTCTTAGACCATCAACTAATAACAGGAGAAATTGTTTTAGATGAACTAAATAGTGTTTTGTTGAATAAACTGAATGTGCCTGAAAAAAAGGTTCAAAATGTACTTCAATTTATGCGGCAACATCACGTTGAACCGGCTCCTGAAAATCCTTCCAAAATCAAAATAAGGGATGAAGACGACCGATGGATCTTAGAATCCGCATTGAGAGCAAATGCTGATGTTTTGGTTACCGGAGATAAAGACCTCTTAGTTATTTCTAATAAGATCTCTCAACTTAAGATCATTTCTCCTCGGGGTTTTTGGGAGCTGCTCAAAAAGTAGTTCTTATTTCATTTGTCAAGTTTCTTTTCTATTTCAACAACTACGGAAACTGAATTTACGTACAGTGTTATCCTTGTTTAAACCTCGAATACCCTGCAACAACCAACTCCACCGCAATAGCGATAGATGGCAGTATCGCCCCAACTGTAACCCATCGATATACATTTGTGGGCTGCCAGGCGGGCGGCCATAACCCGCTGATTAATACGAGTGTTGCTATCAACACAAATACTGAACCAAGAAACAGGTAGACGCCTGCTTTTGAACTTCGGGTGTTTACGGTATGAAATGCTGCAAAAAACAGTGTACTCACAAATCCAAGTAGCATAAGGTGTAAGTATAAGACACGCAATCCATGCTGTCCCAGCCAAAGTGTTTCCGGCAAGAAAACTGCTGATAACTGAATTGTAACTTTTAAAGCCAACATCGCTAGAACAAACAACCAGATCACTTTATTTCGACTCGGTAAGGCTCGTGCCATATACCATAGATTTATCCCCAGTCCGATTCCCACTAATAAAGAGCCAAATTTTGCAGTCCACAACAGCGACTCATTCAGCAGATCAACAGAAAGTCCAAACGGAAACATCAGAGGAGCACCCAACACGATCGGGGCAATCAGCCAGTTCTTATCAACCGGTAATGAATAGTTCTTTTCAGATAGATCATAGAATATCCCGATTGCCGCCAAAACACACCAGCCTTCTGTAAATGTAGTCAGAAAAAAATGGGTCAGGGCGCCGGAGATCAAATTATTATCGATATTTCCAAACTGGGCTACAGCTACACCCCATGCCCCGAGAGAACTGACTACCAGCATAACCAGTGCTCCATCATAAAAGAGCTGAGAAAGAGAAGAGTCCGCTTTATTTCTATACTTCAGATATATCAATCCAAACCAGTACCATCCGATCATCACCAGCCCGGATAGCATTACAGAGAATGGAAGATTCGCAGTCCCTATTTGAACCGGATGATAGCCGTAGATCAGGAAAAACGGATAGGAGGCAAATCCAATAAGAATAATTACGGTTATGCACCATTTCAGGGATGAGTAAGCTTCCGGGGCTGTTTTCATCAGATGGCGAGCCATAAATACCAAGGGAACCGGTGTTACCCAGTTGAAGAACATGAGGTGAGAATGGGCATGACGAACATTAGACATCCTGAGGCCAAGGATATCACCGCCGATCAAACCCCATCGATAGACAAAGCCTGTAAATGCAGCAACCAGAAAGAATAACAAGCTCCACAACCAAACTTTCTGTAAAAGCTGATCTTTCTGTTCCATATCGGACAAATTATAAAATTGTCTGAGCCCTGTTTTCCCTGATGCTGTATATCCCCACTAATATAGCTCCTACAAGCAGGAGAGCCACAAACTGATGCATCACAGCAAGTGTGATTTGGACATGAGATATCAATGTAAATACTCCTAAAGCGTACTGCACTAATACCAGTACAAAAATTATTCCGCCCCAAAGCTTGGCAGAGTTACTTGAAGGCACCGTAAAGAGTCGAACCCAGTAACCGATTGCCATCAAGCCGATCAAAGCAGCCAGTGATCGATGAATAAACTGTACCGTAGATGAGTTTTCCGTGAAATTCTGATACCAGGGTTCTAAAGCCATAATTTCGGGCGGGACCCAGTACTGATACATTTTGGGAAATGTATTGTAAACGTGCCCTGCATCAAGGCCTGCTACCAAAGCCCCCCACACTACCTGAACAACAACTACACCAAACAGTATTTTCAGCCATTTGCTCAATTCCTGTTTTCTCGGTTCAGATTGTGAATTAAACTTGGTCAGGTCAGCGGCATACCATACACAAAACGCAAAAATGGTAAACGCGAGCATCAGGTGTGCGGTAAGCCGATAGGGATTTACGTGGGGCACATCCACCAGACCGCTCTGAACCATGTACCAGCCCATCAAACCTTGCGAACCGCCAAGAATGAGCAGCCATACCGATCGTTTGAGCCATTTAGAATTCAGTTTTTTCCTCGCAACGAAGTAGATAAACGGCACCAGGAACACGATTCCAATCAAACGCCCAAGCATTCTATGAAGATACTCCCAGAAAAAGATGTACTTAAATTCAGACAGTTCCATTCCCCGATTAACCTGCTGATACTCCGGAAACTGTTTGTATTGATCAAACGCATCATTCCATTGAGCATCGGTTATTGGTGGAATCGCACCCATAATGGGTTTCCAATCGGTCATCGACAGTCCCGACCCGGTCAACCTTGTTATGCCTCCCACAATTAAGATTAACATAACAAGCACCGCTCCGCTGATAAACCATGCACGAAGCCATTTTTTATCTTTTGGCTGCATCTCCATATTCCCCTTATACCGTTTTTGAATAGCGATTTGTCTGTTTGTCCTGAGAAAGATATGCGTCAAATGCCATTGCAATATTTCTCAAAAAGAGCCGTCCACGTTCTGTAATTTGTATTTCTTCTTCGAGCTGAATGATCAATCCGTCTTCTTCCAATTCATCAAGGCGATGCCATTCATCTGCAAAATATGACTTTACATCCACATTCCATTTTTTATTGAAATCACTAAAAGATACGCGAGGTTTACACATCAACCGGGAGATCCAGTCGCGTCTGATTCGATCATCTTCACTTAAAATCATCTGTTTGATAACAGGTAGATTTCCATTGTCCAGCTCCGTGTAGTAGGCGTCCAGATCTTTTGTATTCTGATAGTAGATGGAGTCCACCATCGAAATACCCGACATTCCCAAAGCGTACATATCTGTGTTGGCATGTGTGCTGTACCCTTGAAAGTTTCGCTGCAACGTTCCCTCTTCCAGGGCCTTGGTTAGCTCATCGCCCTCTTTCGAAAAGTGATCCATCCCGATATATCGGTAGCCTTCATTCTCAAGCGTATCGATCGCCATCATCAGCATCGACAGTTTTTCGTCCGGAGTTGGGAAATCCTCTTCATTCAGTAAGCGCTGAGAAGGCATCAGGTTGGGCAGATGCGCATAGCTGTAAACCGCCAGCCGATCCGGGTCCAGCGTTTGAACATCTCTGAGGGTCTGTTGAAACGTATTGAGTGTCTGTTTAGGCAGGCCGTAGATCAAATCGAAATTGATGGAGTTGATCCACGCCTCACGCAGCCAGCGGGTTACCTGCTCGGTCTGTTCAAACGGCTGAATTCTATGA
>NZ_JAWLDW010000097.1:8232-10290 GCF_041686455.1 Rhodohalobacter sp. | reverse complement strand
CCCAGAACAGTAGCTCAGGCAGAAGCTTTGGATGCCTTTTTCGAGAAAAATGGAAAAAAAATCGATTCGTTTCTGACTCTTACAGTTCCTGAAGAAGAGTTGGTTGAAAGAATTTTAAGCCGTGATGAAGGTCGTTCTGACGACACACCTGAAAAAATAAAAAACAGACTTAGCGTTTATCACAATGAGACAGCGCCCGTACTGAACTACTATAAAGAGAAAGGTGCTGTTCAAGAGGTAGACGGTGTTGGTTCCATTGATCAAATATTCAATAGAATTAAAGACGCACTCTCTTAACTAAATATCTTAGTAATACTAGTTTAAAAAGCTCCTGAATACGGGAGCTTTTTTTATTTACACCCTCTTTTCAGCGTTTCAATAATTCCCGGAGTCACATCCAATATAGATGCTGCATTTTTAAACGCGTAGGTATCTCCTTTTACAAACAATGGTACAGCATTTAGGGTGTGAGTTTTCGTAGATAGATCTTCAATATTTCCATGATCACTGGATATAACAAGGGTATCTCCATCCTTTAAATTTTCAATAATTTCCACTAAAAATCTATCCAAAACTCCCAGCACTTTGTTTGCTTTCTCACTATCCATTTCGTGACCTGCTTTATCAGTTAAATAATATTCATACAGTACCAAGTCATACTCCATCAAAGAGTTCAATGCTCTTTGAGCTCCATCTTCCGGGGTAATTTTAGGAACATCAAGGTTCAGACTATTCCGCCATGCATCCTGAATAATTTCTGCAGTTAATGCTTTATTATCCAGTAACACTTCCAACCCGTTCAGTTTAATACCAGCCGATTTTGCCATGAGAGTTGTGCAAGTCCAACGATTCCTCTTCTTCGATTTTTGAAAAAAAATATCGGGATAAGCATTCAGGAAATGTGGCTTAAAACCTTCATGTTGAGCTTTTTGAAACAGACTCTTTTCCTTTAAAAGAAATTTTGTTTTAGAATAGGGAAACGGACCAAAATGTTTACCGGCAATTTTTGATGCATTTTTTCCGGAAAATAGTGACGCCTGCCCTGTACCGCTTTGTGGTAGTCCTTCAACATCCAGATTGGCATCGATAGGTAAGTATAGTTTATCACTATTAAAGGAGGGTTGAATACCACTGTGAAGACCTTCACCTTCAGTGAAATAAGAAAATGACTTTAGGCTCCGGTTAGATAGAGGATTAAATTCAGACTTCTGGCCTACACCTACTCCATCAATAAAAATAAATAGTACAGACATCTATTTTTCTACTATTATCGTGACCGGTCCGTCATTAAGTAGCTCTACATCCATCATTGCTCCAAATTTACCTTCTTGTATGTTTAAATTCGTTATTTTTTTTAACCGTTCTACCATATAGTCATAAAGCGGTTCTGCCACATCCGGTTTAGCTGCTTCAATAAAACTTGGACGGGTCCCCTTTCGTGTATTTCCATAAAGAGTGAATTGAGAAACTGCTAAAATTCCACCCGCCACATCCTGTACCGATCGGTTCATTTTACCTTCATCATCCTCAAAAATTCTGAGCTTTGATATCTTTCTGCAACACCAGTCAATTTCTTCTTTACTGTCTGCTTCATGGATACCAATAAGAAGTAAAAGACCGTGATTTATACTTCCGGTTACATTTCCATCTACGGTAACGGACGCTCTTTTCACGCGCTGAACTACAATCTTCATATGTTGATAAAACTGTTAATAAGTCTACTTAAACTTGTTGATAATGAAGATCCTTAAAATTTGATCAGATCTTTCCACATCAATCAACAAAATTTCAGGTTTATACACATCCCAAAAGAATAACTTTTCATGTGGAAGGATGAAAACATAAAGATAGGTGTGATACGTATAAAATGTTAATTACTTTATAAAAGGATATTTAAGTATTTGATTTTACTTGTTTATTTATCCACAATGTTATTCACATAATACAAGGCTTATTTTTTCTGATATTAATAAATAAGTTGTAAACATATCCACACTCCCTACTATTAAAAGACAAAATTAAAATCCAATCTTACTCGTATATACCTGTGGATAACAA
>NZ_JAWLDW010000097.1:0-8132 GCF_041686455.1 Rhodohalobacter sp. | reverse complement strand
CGGATTTTCTCATATAACCGGTGGCGGAATTATTGGTAATACAAAACGGGTGATACCTGAAGGATTATCGATAGAAATGAATTGGGATAGCTGGCAAAGACCTGCTATTTTTGATTTAATTCAGGAGACGGGCAATGTTGGTGAAGAGGATATGCGACAAACATTTAATTTAGGTATTGGCTTGATTGCAGTTGTAGATCCGGATTCGCTGAATGATGTAAAAAAGATTTCTGATAAACTGGGAGAAGAGATATTTGAGATTGGCTCAGTAAAATGACCAAGACTGTCTAAACCATAACGAGAATAAAAGATTTTAGTAATATGGCTACTGTAAAACTACTTGAACTGGCTCACGGCCGCAGCGGAGATAAAGGAAATGGAAGTAATGTCGGGATTATTGCACGTCATCCAGACATTTATGAATTTCTAAAAAAAGAGCTTACTGCAGATAGGGTAAAAGAGTATATGAAACACATCTGTAAAGGTGAGGTTGAGCGCTTTGAAATGGATAATATCGGAGCACTGAACTTTATTCTAAATGAGAGCCTTGGTGGTGGTGGAACCGTTTCTCTGAAACTTGATGCACAGGGGAAAACTCATGCCTCAACCCTTTTACGCATGGATATTGATGCACCGGAAGAGCTGATTGAGAAAGCAAAAGCTACTCATTGATAAATATCAGTAAATACATCAAAGAGGAAAAAGATTACAGGAATTTATACACTGGATCAGGAATTGTTTTTATGAGGAATCCTGAATCCTATTAATCCATTCCGGTATTGAAACGGTCTCTCAGCTCCTGCACATAAACTCCAATGTTATTTCGAATTTCGAACAGTCGGTTATGAAATTCAAAATAAAGCTCGCTATCCAATAATTTTCCATTCTTTAATCTTTGGAGATTCAGAAGGGCTTCATTTGCACTATAGAGCGCTTTCTTAGTGTAGGCAATGTTACCACCTAACACATCCAGATCGAAGCCAAATGAATAGCCACCGGCGAGTTTTGCTGAGATGATAAGAGTATTACTAACAAAGTCGTGAACTGGTTTCGACTGATAGTGTGGGTTTATTGACTCACCCCATTTCAGTACATCCACGGCAAAATTTCTGGATTCTTTGTAAACAGATAAATTTTCAATGGAACCAAATTCATCCATTGAATAATCCTCACTTAACTCTTTCCAGCTCTCTCCGCTTTCGTAATCGTCTACGTCATCCTGGTCGAACGGAAAATCTTCATCAAGAAAGAAGAAATCATCATCATCCCACTCATCTTCATCATCTTCCCAGTCGTCTTCATCTTCAGGAAAATAGGCGTCATCTAAAAGAAGCTCTTCTTCGATAAAGGTTTCCACTGCATCCAGCTCATCTATACTCTCCTGGAGAAGAATAAGCCAGCGAGGGGTGTTACCGTTAGGGTCAGAAGTGATGAATCGGCGAAGTTGTTCGCTTCTTTTCTCGATCTCGTTTAGGTGAGACTCCCACTGAAATTCATTCCAAATGGGGCCGTCGTCAAAATCGTGAAAGCTCATACGCAGTGACGTACTAAAGAATTATAGGTTATTGTATTTAATTAAAAAACAGGATCAAATACAAGTATAAAAATACGACTTTTTGTATTAAAAGTAACTACAAGAACGGGATGGATTTGAGTTTCTTATCAGTCTGAAATAAATTAATTAAGAATATGATAATTAATGTTTTAAAGCTTTTCGAGAACTTTAATAATAACTTTGGTCATTTTAGGTTCAGCCATGCCGGCTGCTTCCAAAATATCTTCCAATACAACTGGCTGGAGCGAGTCAGGAAAACATTCATCAGTAATTACTGAAATACCAAGTACTTCCATACCCATATGGACTGCCGAAATGACTTCAGGTATGGTACTCATTCCAATTACATCAGCACCAATAAGCTTTAAAAAACGATACTCCGATTTTGTTTCAAGCATGGGTCCGCTCATGGCTGCATAAACACCCTGATGCATAAAAATATTTTCTTCGAGAGCCACAGTTTGAGCAATATCTACCAGCCGTTCTGTGTATGGTTCACTCATGTCTGGAAAGCGTGGGCCCAGTTCATCATCATTAGGACCAATAAGCGGATTATCCCCTAAAAGATTTATGTGATCTTTGATTAGCATAATATCGCCACGGCTGTAGTTGGAATTCAAGCCGCCGCTCGCGTTGCTCACAAAAAGAGTATTGGCACCATTTTCTTTTAAAACACGAATTGGAAATACAATTTGCTGCATTGTATACCCCTCGTAAAAATGAAACCTACCCTGCATGGCAACCACTTCTTTACCTCCAAGGTGACCAAATAGAAGTTTTCCTGCATGACTTTCTACAGTAGAGACAGGAAAATGGGGTATTTCATCGTAAGGGACCTCAGTTTCTATATCCATCTCATCTGCCAGCTGTCCCAATCCTGTACCTAAAATCAGCATATACTCCGGCTTCATTTTGGTCTTAGACTGAATATGCTGCAGTGCTTCATTGCGATTCTTTCGAAATGTTTCTACTGATTCCATTTTAACTTGATGGTTTGGTGTACAATTTTTTGTAAGAAAAAATAAGAATAATACTCAGCTTCAAAGGTTCAATTGAACTGTCAATTTAGTTAGATCAAAATGATAAAGTTAATCCAGTTCATCTAAGATGTCATCAAGAGACTGAGGTACTTTAGAGGCTGATGATGTATCATTTTCATCAGATTCGTCAAATTCAAACTTCTTCTTTTTAGAAGATAATTGTTTCTCGCTTTCGGTTTCTTCAAGCTGTGGTTCTTTTGGAAGACGAAATAGTGATGCTTCGTCTTTACTGAACTGGCTGAGTGAATCTGATGCAATATCTAAATAGGACTTTATTCCACTGATGATCTCTTCGCGTCTGTCGAGTAATCTTAATATGCTTTGGCGTATCTGTTGTCTCTGTTGGTGAGCTTCCCGAACAATCGAATCAGCTTCCATCTCTGCTTTTTCAATAATATTAAGGGACTCTTTCTTGGCTCCTGTTAACTTTTGTTCAGCGCTATCTTTAGCGGTTTGAAGTGTTTCATGGAGAGCTTCTTCCACCCGCTCATAATGCTTTAGCTTGTCATCCATCTTATCAATCTGATTTTCAAGCTCTCGCATTTTTCCAACCATATGCTCCCACTCGCTAGCAATCAAATTCAGGTAAGCGTGCACTTCTGCGGTATCATAACCACGTAGTGATTTTTCGAACTGCTGTTGTTTTATTTCAAGGGCGGTGAGCTTCATCGGTTGTGATCCCATAGTTTGGTTTGGATATACAAATTATAATTAACAGACTAAAGAGTATGTGAAACAGGTATTCTTAATGAAAATAACGATTACTGATTTAACATGTTTTTCAGTTTACCGCCATCTGTCCTATTTTCATCCTCTTTTCTCCTTTCATCATCTATTTCTATCTCTATTGCACTTTTACGTTCCGTCTTTTTTTCTGCCTTTTTGTTGTTTTTTGATGGTAATGGATCGTCGCCGGAAACAATGGCTTCCAGATTTTGAAGTCGTCTGTCGGTATTCTCTTTAAATTCTCGTAGTGCGGCCAAAAATTCTTTGTTATCCGCCACACTCCCACTGTTTTTTCGCTTAATTGCAGCTTTAATAATACTGCCAACGGTTGCTATAAAAACAATAGCAACTACACTCCCAAAAATGATACTCAAAACTGCTAATTCATCTCCACCCATATTTAATCACCTTTTTCCTTAGCTAAATTAGAAACTTTCTGTTGGTTTTCGTTTTTGATCTGTTCATCCCTATCCATTTTAATCCGATCCAAAGGATCAGAAGCTTTTGATTTGAACTCTTCAGGATCACTAGCTGCAATGGCTTCAAGATTTTCTATGCGTTTTTTCATTTGATGAACTAATGTTCGAATCTCATCCAGATCCTCTGCTGTTTTAGACGATTTATCCTGCCACTTTAGTTTGTTTTTTTGATAATCAATAATGTACCCGCCAATAATTGCTGCAAGAGCAACTATAATCCATCCAAAAGCACTCATAAACACATAAATTTTGATTTAAAATAATAAATCCCAGACAGAGAGTGTCATTATAACGGAATGATTTTTTATTAGTTGCGTTCTCCAAAAATGGCAGTACCAACCCGAACCATGGTAGAACCCTCCTGAATGGCAACTTCAAGGTCATTGGTCATTCCCATCGACAGGTGTTTCAGGTCTACCGATCCCTTACTTAAATGTTGATGGTCATCGCGCAATTTTCTTAAAAGTTTAAATTCAGGCCGAACAACATCCAGATCATCCGTAAATGTAGCCATACCCATCAATCCTCGAACTTTCGTGTATTTTAAATTCTGAGCATATTTCAACATGCCTTCCAGTTGTTTCGGGTCACAGCCACTTTTTTGATCTTCCTCACTTATGTTTACCTGAATTAATACGTTAATCACACGATTTATTTCAGACGCTCTTTTTTCTACCTCCTTAAGAGCTTTCTTTTTGTGAATGGATTGGATCCAGTTCACTCTTTCAACCATATATTTAATTTTATTGGTCTGTAGATTACCTATAAAATGCCATATAGCCGCAGGATTTTTAACAGACTCCATTCGGTCCTGCAAGGCTTTTGCTCTGTTTTCACCAAAGTGATAATGACCGTTTTCAATAAGCTTAAGAACATCTTCATCCGGTTTGGTTTTACTTACGGCAACCAACATAATTTCATCAGGAGCGCGACCGCAATCGTTACAGGCATTTTTAATTTTTTTCTGAACCTGCTCGTAACGCGAAATAATATCTGTATTCATAAATATCAGTTATTTTTATCAAAAATATTTTCTCTTTACACTGATAAGTAAGATAAGCTTGAAAACATTTCAAAAAGTAATTGAAAACACAAATAAAACTGAATTTAGTTTTTTAATGGGTTAAAAATAATCGTATTTTGTAAGCCTGTGATAAAGATTATGATACATCAGCAAATATCTTACATAAAGGGTATAGCGGGTTCTTTCCTTCCGGCAGAGAAAAAAGCACATCAAATGAACGGAGGTTATAAGATTTGAATACTCAGGTTCGCCATATAACAGATTTTATGCATCAATGGGCTCCTCCCGGCATAAAGATGAGTTATGATAATGTGGGACTTTTAGTTGGCGATCCCTCTACTTCTGTATCCAGGGTATTAGTGTGTCTTGATGTAACAGAAAAAGTTGTTGATGAGGCGTTGGAAAAAAAATGTGAACTTATTGTTTCTCATCACCCCCTTATTTTTAAAGAAATTTCCAGCATTAATCCTACAGATGAGCAGGGCCGAATCATTTACAAAATGATTCGCAATAATATTGCTCTTATGACTGCCCATACAAATCTGGATGCAGCACTTGATGGGGTTTCATTTGTATTAGCAAATAACCTGGGACTCGATAATCTTCAGTTTCTGGATAAGAACTATAATATTAGCCGGAAAATTTCTCTGATAACCAGCACAGATGATACTAAAGCTGTATTGAAACTACTTAACTATTTCTCGGCCGAAGAGGCTCACTTTTTTAGCGTTGATAACCGTAAAGAGGGTCAATACTGTTTTGAAGCTACAATAGATAAACAGAATGTAAATCAATTACGTGGCGCTTTAGAACAGGAAGGATTGCTTAAGAAAGGAAGTTTCCAGGAAATGGAGCTTACAACACCATCCAACAATTTTGGGATGGGGGTTACGGGCGATTATCCTGAAGAAGGAATTGCCATGGACGAATTTCTACACTTGATCTGCAGGGCACTGGATGTGCCATCCGTTCGATTTTCCGGTAAATCTGATCGAATTAAAAAAGTTGCCGTATGCGGAGGAGCAGGGGTATTCTTGAAGGAAAAAGCGATAAATGCCGGAGCAGACGCTTTTGTTACCGCAGATATTAAATATCATGACTATTTCACAGAAAAGCAGGAGTTCCTGCTTGTTGATGCCGGACACTACGAAAGTGAATTTCCTGTAGTGGAGGCCATCCGAAAAGAACTTTCTGAAGCTTTTGAACACCTATCCGTAGATGCAACCGAAACGGTAACCAATCCAATGAAGGTCTACGTCACCGATTTTGAAAATAAAAACATCTAAACTTCTCTATATAAAGATATGCAAGAGGTACTTCAACAATTAGCCAATTTACAGTACATCGACAGTCGAATAGACGAGATCAGACAACTTCGCGGCGATCTCCCTGAAGAAATTCTTGATATTGAAACGAATATTAATCGATACAATGCTCGTATCAATCAGCTTGAAGAAGAAGCCGACAGCCTGAAATCTGAAAAGAAAAAGTTGGAAGTAGGTATTGAAGAGTCTTTGGATAAGACTAAAAAATACGAAGAGCAACAGCTTACAGTACGCAACAATCGAGAGTACGATGCTTTAACCAAGGAGATTGAAGCACAGAAAACATTTGTTGAAAATGCTGAATCCAGGTTGGAAGAGATCGCAAAACGTCAGGAAGAAGTAGAAGCTGAACTTGAAACAAATAAAGAGAAGCTGAAAGAGACGGAAGAGCTCCATGCAGAAAAAAAAGTAAATCTGGACAAAGTCGTAGAAAGCACAAAAGAGGAAGAAGAAAAGCTTCTGGAAAAACGCGATGAGCTCGAAGAAGAATTGGATAGTCGCTATGTGAGAAGCTATAATCGCTTGAGAGATGGACTTGCCAACGGAATGGCTGTTGTTGCGATGGACAGGGGAGCCGCTCACGGAATGGCTTTACCTCCGCAAACACAGGTTGAAGTTCGCAGAAAGAATAAAATTATTATTGACGAGAACAGCGGACGTATTGTTGTAGATCCCTCCTTCTTTGAAGAAGCAAAAAAGCAGCTTAAAGTTTAGATATATACTCGTTAAAAATATTTGATGATTATACGTTTATAGTAATTCTAAACGTTAACATAACATCGTTTTAACGTGTAGATTTCCGGACAATCGCTTTCCGACTTTTCGGGAAGAGGAAAGTCCGAACACCAACGAGAACCGTGCTTCCTAACAGGAAGGTCTCTTTAACAGAGGACAGCCAGTGCCACAGAAAACAGACAGCCTTTCCGGTTTTGCCGGAAGGGTGATGGTGAAAAGGTGAGGTAAGAGCTCACCGCCCTCAGCGGTAACGCCGGGGGGCAGGGTAAACCTCACGGGGTGCAAGTTCACGCAGGCTGTGTGCCTCTCGTCACTATACAGCCGGGTAGAACGCTTGAGCTTTGGAGTGATTCAAAGCCTAGACAAATGATTGTCGTCCCGATTTTTAGGGATACAGAATTCGGCTTATAGGAAATCTTTACGAACTTTAAAGGCTATTGGAGTATTATCCAGTAGCCTTTTTTGTTATTGAAGAAAAAAAAGAAGATTTTAGGAAACAAGTTAGTGAATAATAAATACCAATATTTTAGGTTATAGACCTATAATAATCAATAATAAATAATAGATATACTACATGAAGTTTTTTAAAAGCCTAAGTATCGCACTGATAGCCATCCTTTTTGGAGCAGGTTCACTGTTTGCCCAGGTGCAACAACAAGCGCCACCGCAACAGCAACAACAAATGCCTGATCTTCCATCAAATGATGATGTAAGTGACGAAGAGATCGAAATGGTTGCAAGTGCAATTAACGAATTGGGTCCAATTCAAGTTGAAGCTCAAGAGAAAATGCAGGAAGCCGTAGAAGAAGAAGACATTACTTTCGAGCGTTTTCAGCAAATGATGATGGCCATGCAGAATCCACAAATGGCAGACGAAGTGAATGTAACTGACGAAGAGATGGCAACACTTCAAACTCTGCAGCCAGCTCTGATGGAAATTCAGTCTGAAGCAGACGAAAAAATGGTTACTAAAATTGAAGAGAATGGTCTAACCACCGAACGATATCAAAATATCGTAATGGCTGCTCAGCAGGATGAAGAGCTCAGAGCTCGTGTTGAAGCACTTCTTGACGAGAACGAAGGATAAAAACCTGATTCATTTCAGAATTTAAACAAAAAGGCTGTTGTGATAAACAACAGCCTTTTTTTATATGTAAACTTTCTGAAGCTTTTACTTAAAGGTTTACGTTGTACGAACCTTTAATCTTGCGATCCAATTCCCGCCGTACATCCTTCTGTTTGATGTCT
>NZ_JAWLDW010000096.1:5828-10323 GCF_041686455.1 Rhodohalobacter sp. | reverse complement strand
ATCCCCCGGTTTGAGGGAATAAAGATTAGCTATGGTACTCGTCGGACGACTGAACATTTGGAGTTCATAGTTTAATTTCTCGCAAAGTCGTCAGACGAGAGTTTTAACGAAATCTCCGCATGATCTCTTCCATCGACATGTACATTAGCGTGGGGTGTTGAAGAGGATCTTTATACGGCTCTTCACAGGCAAATAGCTGATCAATCAGAAGTTCCATCTCCTGTTCGGATAGCCGTTTGCCTCTTGGAATAGCAGTCCGGGAAGCAAATGCAATCGCCACTTTCTCCCGGGCTTCAAGTTTCAGGGTTTTATCAAGATCACGGTACTGATGGAGCATATCCCTCAATACCTGGCGTTCATCTCCAATATCGATATCTGCAGGAACACCATTGATGATAGCCGTATTACCACTCAGCAGATCTATACTGAAACCCATACGTTGAATGATTGGAAGCAGTTCTTCCAGCAGTGAAAATTCAGAGGCACTCAACTCAATCGTCCGCGCAAAAAGCAGCTGTTGAGTAAACGGCAGGGATTCCTCAGTGGCACTTAGAGTATTTTCGTAGATAATCCGCTTATGTGCAGCGTGCTGGTCTATTACCGTCAATCCTGTTCTTGTCTGAGTTAAAATATACCGGTTGTGAAGCTGCCAGAATGTTTTATCACGGCTTGCAGATCTGTCTTTAATTTCACCTTCTTCACCCTCATCCTGTTCAACCTCTCCGTAAAGCTGTCGAGCTGATTCGTCGCCATCTTGACCGGATGACTGTCCAAAATTGATTCTCGAGGGAAAATGTACTTGTTCAGATGGACGTCCTCGCTGCTGAAAGTGTTGACTACCCGTGTTGTCGCTTTGCCCAATCTGATCAAAACTGAGATCGAAATCATTATCCATAAATTCGGACTTGCCAACATCCGGTACGACAAAATGTTCGTTGAGCGCTTTTTTCACGACCGAGCGCACAAGCTGCGTAATGCTTCGTTCATCGTCAAATTTTACTTCCATCTTGGCCGGGTGCACATTTACATCTACCTGGGAAGGTTCGATATCCAAATAAATTGCGTAAAACGGATACTCATTTTGCTTTGTCCAGGCGTCGTAAAGACTCAAAATCACATAGCTGAGATATCGGTGCTGAAACGGACGGCCATTCACAAATAAAAATTGCTCTCCGCGCGACTTTTTTGCGAGCTTTGGATCAGCAAGTAACCCGCGAATTTTCACATAGCTTGTCTCTTCACTAAACGGAATCAGGCTGGCACGATACTGTTTACCAAATATATCTGCCACTCTCTGCTTCAGTTCCTGTTTTGGCAGGTGGTAAATTCTATCCCCATCGGCATGAAGTTCAAATTCTATATTCGTATTAGCTAAAACGATGTTTTGAAACACTCGAATGATATGCTTCAGTTCTGTTGCATCAGTTTTTAAAAATTGACGCCTGGCAGGGACATTATAAAACAAGTTTCGAATGGCAACGGATGTTCCATCATCTGTAGCAACAGGCTCAAACCGTTTCTCCTCGCCACCCCATATTTCAAGAAGAACTCCCGATTCATCATCCATCCTTTTGGTTTTCATCTCAACCTGAGAGATGGACGCAATGGAAGCCATAGCTTCACCTCGAAATCCCATCGTTCGGATGCGAAACAGATCTTCTACAGACTGAATTTTCGATGTGGCATGACGTTCAAAACAGAGACGGGCATCCTGAGGAGTCATACCGCTCCCGTTATCTATAACCTGAACAAGTGTTCGTCCGGCTTGCTGTACAATCAACTTGATTTTATCGGCACCGGCATCTACGGCATTATCGAGAAGTTCTTTAGCTACAGAAGCAGGCCGCTGTATTACTTCGCCTGCTGCAATTTTATTGGAAAGTTCCGGGGGCATAGTGTGTATGATAGACTGCCCCTTATCTTCGGTTTGATTCAACTGCTTTACTTTGAAGATTTTAAATTAAATTGCTTAAAGGATATACATCAGAAATATTACCGCAGCAAGACCAACGGCATATACCAAAATTCGAACATTTTGACTTTTCTCACGCTGTCTACGGCTCAAACTTCGTGTTTTAATCTGAATGCGCTTCTTTCTTTTTTCTTCCTCTTCGGGATCATAATACCTAAGAGGTATTTCAAATTTTTTGGGCTTTGTTCTGCGCCCCATCATAGGTCTGATCATAATAAATCTCCGTTATTTAGCCTTTTAACGAATAAAAACGCCTCATGGTGTAAAGATACAATTTGAACCGTGAAATATGCATTTTTTTCTGTAATTGCACTCGTTGAATCAAAACCCAAATCCACTTATTCTTTTAGATTCTATCTCTTCGCCCCGATAGGTTTCAAAAAAATTACTGAATAAAATAGTCCTGTTCTGAATATCCGCTCAGTTATCTAAAACAAGCCTGAAATAAAACAACCCTCCGGATTAAGGGAGGGTTGAAATCTTATAAATTAAAGAGATCTTAGGCTACAGTAGGTTCTTTTTTAATTTGTTCTGCTTTCCACATTTTTTGAGTGTTCTCCATTGCTTTCCGGCCGATCTCTTCAGATTTGTCTGAATCCAGATCGTTTGATTCCCGGGCAACAACAAGCGGAAGCACTCTGCTGATCTCAGTGATAACAGGTGTTATTTCACCCAGATGGTTTAATGCAATTTCTGACAATTCATTATCATCTGCCGCCAAAGAGTGTGTGTGCAACATTGTATAACCTGTTGCCAACATGGAGAGTGCTGTGTAATCGTCTCTCAACATTTTAGAAACCGGATCTTTGCGTACTGTGTCAATCAGACCGGCCGCCAATCCCGAAAAACTGCCAAGTAATTCTTTAAGATCTGATTTTCGACCTCCGCCTAATTTATCAAGATGACTTTCGAGTGCATTAATCTGATTTCTAAGTATCTGATCCAGCTCGTTCATCAACACCATGGCATCATTATCACTCGCTCTTTCACTGGTGCGTTGCTTCTTCACTGCATTAAAGAGATGAGTTTCAAGAGTTAATAGATCTGCTGTGTAATCTTTTAATTTATCTGTAGACATAATGAACTTATTTTTCGCTTCATGATTCAGTATATAAACAAATGTATTTATTTAATAATTCAACACTTACACGATCAATAACACGGATATAATAATAACTACTGCGGCTCTATTCACTATAAAAAAATAGTATAAACATTCGGATTAGGTCATAAAACTCTTCTTGTTCCCAGGTACTTACCGGCCCAGTACGGTTCAGATAAGTTAGAGATCATCACTCCGCTGGATACCGAAGCGTGCAAAAAGTCTCCTTCTTCCATTGCTATCCCCACGTGCAATACGTTCCGGCTTGTTCGGAAGAAGATCAAGTCTCCCGGCCGTATACTTCCTCTTCTTACTCCCGAACCTTCCCCAAGCTGTTCACGTGTATTCCGGGGTAGGTCCTCTCCTAAAAAATCTCGGTACACTACCTGGGTAAATGCCGAACAATCGATTCCATTCAGCCCGTTTCCACCTAAACGGTAAGGAGTACCCTCCCACTCACGGTGTGCAATGTGAAGCTTATTCACTACTCGATCAAATGATGAAACAGAAGCCGCCATGGGAGTGTTACCGGAGCCTGAAGGATTGGATCGAGGAGCACTATCACGCGGCACCACACCACAACCCGTCAGAAGAAATAGAAATATGATAATACTAAGATATTGTTTCGTTGACATAGAGCCTTTCAGATTCACAATTTGCAATGGGATGTTGTATCTTTGCATTAAACAAAAGAATAATACAAAACCATGCAATTACTTGTAAATATCGATCATATTGCAACTTTACGCAATGCCCGAGGTGAGGGATTTCCAGATCCGATTGAGGCTGCCAAAGTTTGTGAAGATGCCGGGGCTGCCGGTATTGTATTCCACCTGCGGGGTGATCGCCGTCATATTCGTGATGATGATGTCTACCGATTGAAAAAATCTATGAAAGGTGTCCTCGACTTTGAGATGGCCGCCACAGAAGAGATGGTTGAAATTTGTAATGAGGTACAACCGGAACTCTGTACTCTTGTTCCCGAAGGTCGCGAAGAACTCACGACAGAAGGAGGCCTCGATATGAAAAAAGTTTTTGACGACTTTGATAACCGGGTATTTCCAAAGTTTAAAGGATCCGGAATCAAAATGAGTCTATTTCTTGACCCAAACCCAGAGGATATTAAACTTGCTCATGAATTAGGTGCAGATGCGATTGAACTTCATACCGGTGTTTTTGCAAATGCACCGGACGATAAAAGCAGGAAAAAGGAACTCGTTCGCCTTAAAGAAGGAGCAGAATTGATTCACGACTTAGGTATGATGGTTAATGCCGGACACGGCTTGAATCTCGACAATTTACCCCGATTAATTGAAGAAGTGCCTCATTTGAATGATATCAGTATTGGCCATGCACTGGTATCAAAATCCGTCTTTTGGGGATTGGAGCGAACTGTGAAGGAGTATTTAAGAATTATGGGT
>NZ_JAWLDW010000096.1:0-5728 GCF_041686455.1 Rhodohalobacter sp. | reverse complement strand
AAATAAATTAATTTGACTGATCAACCACATAAGTCAGGATATGTAGCTCTCATTGGGAAACCGAATGCGGGCAAGTCTACGCTAATGAATCATATTCTGGGCACGAAGATATCCATTACTACACACAAACCTCAGACCACGAGACACCAGGTGGTTGGTATCTATTCGGATGATAATACACAGATTATCTTTCTGGATACGCCCGGCGTGATCTCTCCAAAATATGAGCTGCAGCGTGCGATGATGAATACGGTTGAAAGAGCCCGCGCCGATGCTGATGTGATTCTGTTCATTTTTGACCCAACCGATAAATTCCCCACACATGAAGTGATTGAGCTTTTAAGAAGTATTAACAAGCCAATTTTTCTGGTTGTAAATAAGATGGATCAGGCGAGTCGTTCCAGGGCAGAAGCAAAAGTGGAAGATTTAAAAGTGAAATTACGACTTAAGGAGATACACTATGTATCAGCTCTTCAGGGAAATGGAGTTAAAGAGTTACTGGAGTCGGTTCGAACCCAGCTTATTCCGGGCCCACCCTACTACCCTAAAGAGGACTTAAGCGAACACCCGGTGCGATTCTTTGTATCAGAACTTATTCGCGAGCAGGTTTTTCTTCAATTTCAGGAAGAGATCCCCTACTCCTGTACTGTGGATGTAATAAGTTACGAGGCAGATGAAGATATAGACCGGATAAGTGCAGACATCATCGTGAACAGAAAGTCTCAAAAAGGAATTTTAATCGGTAAAAAAGGAGCTGCGATTAAAGAACTGGGCATCAAATCACGGGAAGCTATTGAGGACTTTATTGGTAAAAAAGTATACCTGGACCTTCACATAAAAGTTCGGGAAAAATGGAGGGAAAAGGAGAATTGGGTTCGAAATATGGGATATTGACAATTATCTCAGACAAGCTCATATTTATCCGGTATTATAAATCGTTACATCTTTTTGCTCTACATTTCAGCACAACAAGAACTAAATGTCCACCCTTTTATGAAGATATTTGCTAATTCCTTTTTTCACTGCCTGATCCTCATCACTTTTGTCACTATATCTGCAGCAGCTCAGCAGTCATCTCTCACTGTTCCTGTAATTGAAGATGGACAAGCCCAGACCATAGAAGAGTTCAGCGACTCCGATGAGTGGATTCGCCAGGATTTGTGGGTGGAAACGGAGTTTGATACAGACGGAGATGGTGAATTGGATCGTATGCATGTAGCCGTTACACGCCCGGCTCAAACAGAAAACGGTGACTTGAAGCTGCCCGTTATCTATGAAACGAGTCCGTACTATGCAGGAACGGCCAGACCGCCATACGATTTTTTCTGGAATGTAGAACAGGAACTTGGCGAAGACCCTCCAACCCGAAAACCGGGCCCTGAAGTTCGAAGAATAGGAGAACGCCCAATAATATCCAATTCGCACATCTCCACCTGGGTTCCCCGTGGTTTTATAGTCGTCCACTCAACATCACCCGGAACCGGCCTGTCTGATGGTTCTCCATCAGTTGGAGGAGAGAATGAAGCCTTAGCTTCGAAAGCAGTTATTGAGTGGGTGAATGGGAAAGCGAAAGGATATACTACTCGTGAAGGAGATGAGCAAGTAGAGGCATTTTGGACAAACGGTAATGTGGGTATGACTGGAACCTCATACAACGGATTTTTACCCTTTGCGGCCGCAACTACGGGAGTGGACGGACTTAAAGCAGTTATTCCGGTTGCCCCTGTAACCTCCTTCTATAAGTATTACCGCTCGAACGGATTGGTACGATCACCCGGCGGATATCTAGGTGAAGATGTTGATGTTTTATATGACTTTATTCACAGCGGAGATGAATCAAAACGAGAGTATAACAACCGTACGGTACGAGATGAAATTATGGCTGAAGGGCTGGACCGTAAAACGGGAGACTACAATGATTTTTGGGAAGACCGTAACTACCTCAATAAGATGGACAACTACAAAGCTGCAACTTTAATGGCACATGCATTCAACGACTGGAACGTGATGCCGGAACACACTTTTGAGGCGTACAAACAGCTCCAAGAGATGGGAGTTCCTGCCATGGTCTACTACCATCAGGGAGGTCATGGAGGCGAACCTCCGCACGAGCTGATGAACAAATGGTTTACACGCTATCTTTTTGAAATTGAAAACGGTGTAGAGGAACTGGAAAGAGCCTGGATTGTACGCGAGGATGATGACCGGGAAAACCCTACTGCATATGAAGATTTCCCTCACCCGAAGGCATCCCCTGTAACCTTTTATCCAACTTCCGGTGCACCTCAGCGAGGAGGATTAAGTTTGAATAAAAGATCAAATCAGGGAACAGAAACGTTGGTTGATAACTACTCCTTTACCGGCTCTGCACTGGCACAGGCGGAGTGGACTGACCATCGCTTGATATATACTACTCCGGAACTTTCAGATTCAGTACATATCTCAGGCCAGCCTTCGGTATCTGTAACGTTGGCAAGCAGCAAACCCGCTGCCAATCTCACCGTTTGGATTGTATCCCTCCCCTGGAATGAGGGACGCGGCTCTCAAATTACCGATAATATCATAACAAGAGGTTGGGCAAGCCCTCAGAATCACAGCTCGCTGACCGACAGTGAACCGCTCGTGCCCGGTAAATTTTACACTGTGGAATTTGACCTTCAGCCGGATGATCAAATCATCCCTGCAGGTCAAAAAATAGGCTTGATGATTTTCTCCAGTGATAAAGAGTATACCCTTTGGCCACAACCGGGTACGGAGTTAACTATTGATCTCGACAGAACATCATTTACACTGCCGTTAGTAAATAACGCGGACGCATTTTCTGAAATAAATTAAATAGTTCAACCCTGTGATTATTCAATGAAATTCTGATTTTTGATCACTTGTAAAAAAATATTTGCATTTTCTTTAGAGACCGTTCTATCTTAAAAGCAATGAAAATTACAAACCGACATAACGTAACTTTTATAATCTGCACCATGTGTATGCGAAATCACACATAGTGCAGAGGGTAAATTTTCATTAAGAAATTTTTAAAAGCCCTCTGGAAGCAGCAGGGCTTTTATCGTTCAGGTAACTGAACATCGTTCTTTTTCAAACTGAGTCTTATCAAGAAAGGTGGAGGGATAGGCCCTGTGAAACCTTAGCAACCGCCTCTCGATTTTATTCGGGAGGGTTAGGTGCTAAATCCTGCCCGTTTTGGTTTACTAAAATCAGAATTGGGAAAGATAAGAAGCCGGCCCCCTGTAGAAACTACAGGTTCTGTTTAAGCCTCTTCTGAAAATCTTTCCCACAGGATTTTCGGAAGAGGCTTTTTAATTTCATGATTTCAAAATATCTCACAAACTAAATCAAACAGAACCATGAGCAGCAACGGACAATCCAAAAACTACCGATTCGAAACTCTTCAGCTTCATGCCGGACAGGAACCCGATCCCACAACGGGATCGCGGGCCGTTCCGATCTATCAAACTACATCTTATCAGTTCGACAATACCGATCACGCCGCAGACCTTTTCGGGCTGAAGGAATTTGGCAATATCTATACTCGGATTATGAATCCAACCACGGATGTGTTTGAGAAACGAATTGCGGCTCTCGAAGGCGGAGCAGCTGCTGTTGCTACGGCATCCGGCCAGTCGGCTCAGTTTTTAGCCATCACAACCCTGGCTCAGGCAGGAGACAATATTGTAGCTACTCAAAATCTCTATGGCGGGACCTACAATCAATTTAAGGTTACGCTCCCTCGTCTCGGGATTGATGTGAAGTTCTCTGAAAATGATGAGCCCGCAGAGTTTGAATCTCTCATCGACGAAAACACTAAGGCGATTTACCTGGAGAGTATTGGGAATCCACGCGGAAATGTGCCCGATTTTGATGGAATTTCAGCCGTAGCCAAAAAACACGGTGTCGCTCTGATTGTAGACAATACATTCGGAGCCGGCGGAGCCATTGCCCGCCCGATCGACCACGGAGCAAACATTGTAGTGGAGTCAGCCACGAAGTGGATTGGCGGCCATGGAACCAGTGTCGGAGGCGTCATCGTGGATGCAGGAAATTTTGATTGGGGAAATGGACGCTACCCTCTTTTCACCGAACCGGCACCTGGCTATCATGGACTAAAATTCTGGGAAGTATTTGGAGAAGACGGTCCGTTCGGTAACATCGCTTTTGCCATTCGTGCCCGTGTAGAAGGTCTTCGCGATATCGGGGCAGCACAATCACCCTTTAACAGTTTTCTGCTCCTTCAGGGATTGGAAACACTCTCATTGCGCGCGGAGCGTCACACAACCAACGCACAGAAATTAGCCGAGTGGTTACAGAAGCAGGACGCTGTATCATGGGTAAACTATACCGGACTGCCGGATCACCCGCATCATGAAAATGGGAAGAAATATCTCAGAAACGGACGATTTGGAGCCGTACTCACATTTGGTGTGAAAGGAGGCTACGATGCTGCAAGATCGTTCATTGAAAGTGTGGAGCTGTCAAGCCATCTGGCAAATGTGGGCGACGCCAAAACCTTGGTTATACATCCATCCTCAACCACACACCAACAGTTGAGTGAGAGTGAGCAGGAAGCCGGCGGAGTTAAAAAAGATTTGATTCGTGTTTCCGTAGGCATTGAACACATCGATGATATCATTGGTGATTTCGAACAGGCTTTTACTAAAATCAATCAGAAAACAACTGTAGTTGAGTAAAATTTAATCATGAATAATCATTTACTGAAACTGCAATGAACCAAGGAATCAAAATTACGGAACTGGAAAAACCGTTTGTCACGGAGTCCGGTTTCCGTTTTGAACATGCATCGGTTGCTTACAAAACGTGGGGTAACCTTAATACCAAACGTGATAACGTCATTGTGATTTTTCACGCTCTTACGGGGCACGCCGCAGCTGATGAGTGGTTTCCGGGGATCTTTGGAGAAGGTAATGTCTGCGATCCGGATAAGCATTTTATCATCTGTATTAATGTACCGGGCAGCTGTTACGGCTCAGTAGGTCCTCAGTCCATCAATCCGGATACCGGGAAGGCCTACAGAAATGATTTCCCTGAGCTATCCATTCGGGATATGGTTCGATTTCAACAGCACCTGCTGGACCAACTTGGTATTACCGGAATTGAACTCGTAATCGGCGGTTCTATGGGCGGAATGCAAGCGCTGGAATTCATCATCATGGATCGCCGTGTTCGTTCAGCTGTACTGATCGCCATGGGGAAAGCTCATACTCCTTGGGCAATAGGAATCAGTCATGCCCAAAGAGCTGCTATTACAAACGATCCGAAATGGAAAAATGGCAATTACGAACATAACAACGGTCCTTCTAAAGGTGTTGCTGCAGCCCGGATGATGGCAATGATCACTTATCGTGCGCCGGAAGACTATAACCGGAAGTTCGGGCGTAAACTTCAGAACGAGGATGGTCAATTTCAGATCGAATCTTATCTCAACTATCAGGGAGAAAAACTGGCCAAACGAATGGATGCCCATACCTACATCACTCTGACAAAGGCTATGGACTCACACGACATTGCCCGAGGCCGGGATGACTATGAATTTATCCTGAACCGAATAGAGATCCCTGTTCAAGTGATTGGAATCAAATCAGATCACCTCTATCCGGTTTCTGAACAAAAGGAACTTTCTGAATTTTTACCCCTCGGACGGTATGCCGAGATCAACTCCACGGCAGGTCACGATGGATTCCTTATTGAATTTGAA
>NZ_JAWLDW010000095.1:0-10631 GCF_041686455.1 Rhodohalobacter sp. | reverse complement strand
CGCTGCCGTTAATGTCGTCTTACCGTGGTCTACATGACCAATCGTCCCTATGTTTACGTGCGGCTTACTCCGCTCAAACTTCTCTTTTGCCATGGTAAAAAAGATTATTTATGATTTATTTTTCTAGAATATTCAACCTGAAGAGCCGATAGTCGGAATTGAACCGACGACCCCTTCCTTACCATGGAAGTGCTCTACCTCTGAGCTATATCGGCTTTTTTCAGAGAGCGGGCGACCGGAGTCGAACCGGCAACATTCACCTTGGAAGGGTGATGCTCTACCAATTGAGCTACGCCCGCAAAGTGGGGGGAGCAGGATTCGAACCTGCGAAGTCTTACGACAACAGATTTACAGTCTGCCCCAGTTGGCCACTTTGGTATCCCCCCCTCAGTGCTTTTTGGATAACGCTATCCAAAGAGCCAGTGACCGGATTTGAACCGATGACCGGCTGTTTACAAAACAGCTGCTCTACCCCTGAGCTACACTGGCTGATCAAAATTTCAACACTTCCATGATGAGAGTTACAAGCTAATTCAGGTGAACCATCAAACCTCATCCTATCTTTCCTGAACGGAATATACCTCCCGTTTGCGAAAGACTTAAAATCTAAAAACATCTCCGGTATTAATCAACCCTTTTGTTAATTTTTTTTACCCTTATTTCTACGACTCTCTTTTACCTTCTTTATTGTGAATCTGATAACAATAAATGCAACAATCAGCCCTAAAACAATTCGCCCATATATATTTAAGTAGTGCCCGATAATCTGCCAGTTTTCATTAACAATCCACCCGAAGCCCAATAAAATAAAATTCCAGGCAAAAGAACTAACTGTAGAACTCAAAATCGTCGTTGACACTCTGGTTTTTGTAATACCTGACACCAGAGAAATAACCGATCGGGTACCTGCCAGAAAACGATTGGCAACAATTACGCCCTGGCCCCATCGCTGCATCCACCTCTTCACTTTGTCGAAGTACTTAATATCAACAATGCGCATCAACCAAAACTTACTTCGTTGAACTTCTATTCTATAACCAAATTGCGCACCTATCCAATACATACTCATAAAGCCAAAAACTGAAGCGAGCGTTGTTATTGTCAAGAGTGGCACAAAACCGACTATCTGTTCTGCAGCAAGGTATCCGCCAAATGCCACTAAAACATCTCCAGGAATAGGTGGAATGATATTTTCGGTATAAGCTACTACTGTAAATATCAAATAGATTTTAAACGGGGACAAGGTAAACACCCAGTCTACTATTTGATTTATGTACAGCTCAAATCCCATAACTTCATTCAGACTTTTTTACTAATACCACTGCTTGCGCTACAATCCCCTCACCGCGCCCAATGAATCCCATCTCTTCACTAGTAGTTGCCTTTATAGAGACTCTATCCTTGTCACAATCCAGAGCCTCTGCAATTTTATCCCTTATATCAGGTATAACCGGATTTAACTTTGGCGCTTCTGCTACCACAGTAGCATCCAGGTTCGTTAAAGAGTATCCTCTCTGCAGAATTAACTGATAGGCATTTTTTAACAGAATTATACTATCTGCATTTTCATAATCGGGATCCGTGTCGGGAAAGTGCGTTCCAATATCACCCAGAGCTAAAGATCCTAGTAGCGCATCAGTTATAGCGTGCAGTAGAACATCTGCGTCTGAATGCCCCTTGAGCGCTTTGGAAAATGGAATCTTAATACCGCCCAGAACCAATTCTGTGCCCGGTTCAAATGCGTGAACATCATATCCGTACCCAATTCTAACGTCCATATAATATTTACTTACCTGACAGGATTAACTTTGCAAGTTGGAAGTCCAACGGATAGGTAATTTTAAAATTATCGGTTGTACTTTTGATGACAGAAACTTTACCTCCTATCATTTCTACCAAAGAAGAGTCGTCTGTTCCCATAAGTTTGCGCATGGTTGCATTATTGTATGCCCTCAATAGAACTTCTCTCTTAAATATTTGTGGTGTTTGCGCCTGCCACATTCTTTCTCTTTTGGGAGTTTCCACTACATATTTAGCATCTTCAACTTCTTTGATAGTATCCTTTGCCGGAGTTGCTAAAATTGACCCGTCAACTCCCGGATTGGAAGCTTCATTAATACACTCAAGAATTAGCTGTTTCGAAACAAAAGGCCTGACAGCATCGTGAATTGCAATTAACTCTGCAGAATCAGAAACATATTGAAGGGCTTTGAATACAGACTCCTGTCTCTCAGCCCCTCCTTCAATTACTGTCAGTTCTATGTCGCCGAATACAGAAGCAACTATTTCACAGGTTTGATCTTTGAAGAACTCAGATGTTGAAACAATCAACTCATGTATCGCATCAACTTGCCTGAACTGCAAAAGAGTATGTTCCAAAATTGTTTTGCCGGCAATAGTGAGGTAGGGTTTGGGAATTTCCTCACCCATTCTTGTCCCCGACCCTGCCGCCGGCACCACCAGTGCTACTTGTTTTGAACCGGAACCCAAAACATTACAGTATTAACATTGCATCGCCAAACGAGAAAAATCTGTAATCATTGGCAACTGCTTCTTTATAGGCTTCCTTTACAAATTCAAAACCGCCAAATGCAGATGCAAGCATCAACAATGTCGATTCAGGCCTATGGAAATTAGTAATAACACCTTCGGTAATTTTAAATTCGTAGTCAGGATAGATAAACTTATCCGTCCAGCCTGTACCGGGCTTCGACATGCCGCTGGCCATAACACTGGTTTCGATAACCCGAACAGATGAATTACCACATCCAATTACTTTATTTTTTTTGCTCTTTAGTGCCTCGTTGATACGATCTGAAGTCTCCTGAGAAATAAAATAGTTCTCAGAATCCATTCTATGCTTGGTTAAATCTTCAACCTCAACATTTCTGAATGTACCCCAGCCTATGTGCAGTGTAACAGGTACAAAGTCGACCCCTTTCTTTTCCAGCTTTTCAACCAGCTCGGGAGTAAAATGCATTCCTGCGGTTGGAGCCGCAACCGCGCCTCTTTCCTTGGCAAAAATTGTCTGATACTTTTCCTTATCGCTCTCTTTTGGTTCTCTTTCGATATAAGGAGGGAGCGGCATATCACCTATCTCATCCAAACGATCATAGAGATCCTGGTTTGGACCATCATACAGAAAACGAATCGTTCTTCCACGTGATGTTGTGTTATCCACAACTTCTGCTATTAAATCCTCACCAAAATAGAGCTTGTTGCCAATTCTGATTTTTCTTGCAGGCTCTACCAATACATCCCAAAGCATATTTTCCGGCATTAGCTCTCGGAGTAAGAAAACCTCAATATCTGCGTCGGTCTTTTCTTTTTTCCCTTTGAGTTTAGCAGGAAAAACTTTGGTATTATTGTAAACTACAACATCACCTTTATTCAAATATTTGTGAATATCAGAAAACTTCTCATGCTTGATTGACTTATCTTCTCTATTCAGCACCATTAACTTTGAGGAATCTCTCGGATCAGCTGGCTCTTCAGGTACATTAAAATCTTCGATTTCAAATTTGAAATCCGTAAGTTTCATTTTCAAAACGGTAGGGATTTTTTGTTAGTAAATTCATCTATTCGGAAGCTTTCAAATATAGGCTCTTTTATGCCCTTTAACAAATAACAACGTGCGACATCCGTTACCCGTAATAACTTTTATAACATTTTTAATTTTTTTGGCGTATTTACTAACTGCGTCTGTTTATGTATAATTAATTAAACGATTACTCGTTTTATAGCATTACCTAACTGTAAGTCAACTACCAGTCTATAACAGCTATGAAATTTTTTACTACACTGATTCTGATTTTTACATTTACAGCACTTGTTGCTGAAGCACAACTGCGGGAAGATCTTCAATATCAACCTGATGAATATACGGGTGCCGTAACGCATACTCATGGTGAGGCTTCAACAGGTAGTTGGATGAATATGCTTAATATGACGATGAGCCACTCTTACAGCATGTCATTTGCAAATTTTGGCGGGCAAACTCAAAACCTGAACGCCTACACCAATTCCATGTTTTTTGATGTGAGTGACAAATTAGATGCGCAATTAAACGTGTCTCTGTTACACTCTCCATTTGGCAACAGTTTCATGAATAATAATAATCTGGGAACTCAAATTATTATTGACAGCGCACGGATTGATTATAAATTCTCTGAAAACACACGTATTTCAGTTGAATTTTCTCAAAATCCCTATCGTAACTCTTTCGGAAGCTATCACTCTCCATTTGGCAGAAGATATATCGGTTATTAATTACGATATATGACTCAGGATTCCCGAAAAGATCAAACAAATAATTTAATCCTTAATTCCGTAGTCGGATTTCTTAGTGTTCTGCTCCTCCTGTTGCTTTTCGCACTTGGAACCAGGTTACTCTACCCCCGTATTGTAAACGAACGTGTAGTTGAAGACCCGGCCTTAATTAGCAACGTTATACAAATGGAGGTATTGAATGGAGTTGGAATTTCAGGGTTGGCCAATCAATTTACAGGCACTTTGAGACAATTTGGATTTGATGTGGTAGAAACCGGAAATTTTGACCACTTTGATGTACCCAACACATTGGTAATTTCAAGAAACGGTCAAGTTGAAAATGCCAAACGAGTTGCTCATGCTATTGGCATAGATGAACGATTTATTTTAAGAGAGGAATCTCCTGAATTTTATTTAGATGTAACTTTAATTATCGGTAATGATTTCGAAAATTTAAATTTGTAAGGACGCCTATGACAAACACGACTAAAACTGCTGAGTCACAATTCACTAAACCCTCTTCCCAAAAAAGTGTGGATACATCTACTCTGATTAATGCCATCACCGAGGGATTACTTGAGAAAAAAGCAAAAGACATTGTTCTTCTTGATGTAAGAGAGCTTACAACTCTAGCTGATTATTTTATTGTCTGTCACGGTACATCAGACACACAAATTCGAGCACTGGCCAACAGTGTGGAAAAACAGGTTAAAGATGAATTGGGAGAAAATGTATGGCAACAGGAAGGCAAGGACTCTCGCCGTTGGGTTATATTGGACTACGTAAATGTAGTTGTCCACATCTTTACCGAAGAGAAACGAAATTATTATGGTATTGAACGAATGTGGAATGATGCAAAGATTACACATATCGAAGATGAAGCTACCTAAGTAACTGACATCAAACACTTTTTGACATCAGTTACAAAATAACTGATAAACCAATCCAACCTTTGAGCAGCCAAAAATCATATTTCCTTACGTTCAGCTCTATCGGGTTTTTGGGTCTTTTGGCACTGCTTATACTCTTTGAAATAAATTATAATCCCGGCGGATCTTTGACAGATGAAGAGCTCAGTGAAGAGATCCAGCTTGGTCTATCTGAAGCTCAGGACCACTTTAATCAATTATATATAGATTTTAAAGATCGTTCTGATGAGCTCTATCGTGAAGTTTCTCAGCTACCTCTCACAGAACAAAACAAACCTGCAATTCACAATCGGTTTCGCAACTTCCCATTTTGGGGCAGCTCTCTATACCACGAAGAAGATCGATGGATTTGGAATGGCTTTAGCCTCACTCCATCCCCAATTCTTTCATTGGATTCATCCGACTCCCTGAGAGTTAGTGTCCAAAAAAGAAATAACGTTGTATATCTGTTTGGACAGAGATCATTTACGCCCGGTGATGAACAATTTCTTCTTCTTACCGCCGACAAAATAGAACAGACTACAAATCTCCCGTTTGCCGACAGGGTATCTTTTCACCTCTCCGATTCACCGGAATTAAAAAGCAACTTTCCTGTTACTTTTAATTTCTTCGCCAGCCCACCTGAAGAGTTACCATATCTTACACTTTCAACTGAAACGTCTGATTCAGTTGGCACTGTCCACGCTGACCCGGCAGACTCTGAAATATTTATCCGGAATGTTTCAGAAAGCATTGCTACATGGAGATCGTTCATATATGCGGGTTTAATTCTTACCCTGGTTATTCTTTTCACAGCATTTACAACCTACACCGAAAAATTGGTTGTGTTTCGTTTTTTAATTCTCATACCGTTACTGCTATGGGGATTATTTTTCCATTTTAATGTACTGTCTGACTGGATATTTGCAGAGCTTCTTCCACCTGATTGGAACACGGAACCCTACTATGAGCTTGCGGCATACAGTGCTCACGCATTTTTTCTTACGATGCTGCTCATTCCTCTCATTCGATTTGTCCTTTACACCAATCAAAAAACATCGGAAGAATCTCACTTAAAAACTTTGCTGCTGGCATCAGCTTTAGGCGCCGGCTCCTCTGTTTTAATTATTTTTCTTTTTTACCAAACTCAACAGGTTTTGATAGGCTCTCCGCTCACATTGCTCGACCTGGAGTTAGCCCCTGATTATTCCGTCTTTATTTTTTATATAAGCTCCGCTACATTCTTCACTTCCGTTTCAGGCATCATTATCTGTACCGGGCTCTACCTATACCGGTTTGAAATTGATAAATCGGTTGTAATTGGTGCTGTTGCTCTTTTTGCTTTTTTACTAACCTACTTTTTAATCGATGTTGTATTTACGCTTCAAACGTTTCTCTCCCCTGTCTTTTTTGCCAGTCTCTTTACCTTTTTGATACTTCTTATTCTCATACAGACCATTCATGAAAAAAGTGAGATTTTTTCAGACATGTCCGGTTTCAGGAAAGTTCTTCTATCGGTTCTGCTGATTACATCATCTATCTATTTTATAGTGTGGAGTTCATCCAGCAACCGGCTTGACAGAGAGTTGAATCAAAAAGCAATAGCATTTGCAAATGAAGAAGTACTGAACACCCGGAAAATTCTCAGATCTTTATTGGCAGACCTGGAAAGCTCTCTGATTTTTTTAACAGAAGAAGATATTCAGCAACGAACCGCCACTATACAGGGACAATTTCAGAGAGCAATTCAAAACAGCATACGTCCAGAATGGCGAGAACACTCATTTGAAATACAGCTTCTCACTCCTGATGGCAGGTTAATAAGCGATTATTCTACAAATCTGGATTCTCCCGGATGGCGCTCTCTGGTAGATATGACCACCATGCGAGTATCATATGAAGGTGAACAGCTGCGCCGTTTAACCAACAGACCGATTATATGGGACACCAGACCTGCAGAACTTGGAGAACAGTTTATATCTTTTTACCGGGGATGGATACCAATTTATGACGAAACCGGTTTTGATGAAAAAATAGCGTGGATTTTTGCGGCTGCTTACCTGGAGAGGCCCGACTTTAACAGGCCAATGCGGGCTGTTCTTTCCGCTAATTCCGTCCAAGAATTGGATAGAAGTTTTTATATGGCTGAATTCGTTGATGGAAACGTTAACCGAACATCAATGGAGGGGATTTATAGTAATCAGCCTCAGTACAATAGGCTTCCTGCCCGTGAGTCGGAAATATCTCAACGGGACAGCGTTGCTTATATAACAAATGCTACATCTCAAGGAAAATTCAGAGAGATCCTGGTTCGAAAAGATTCTGACACCGTTATAAAAGCGAGTACTCCGATGCCTGGCTTTAACCTTCTTCTCTTCTCATTTTTTAGATATCAAATTGTACTGATATTTTTCGGTCTGTTTCTATTTGCCATTTTTTCAACTGCGGGATTTCGAGCATTCAGGCTGTTCGGACAGAGTAAAAAATTCAAGCATAGGCTTCTGGACGGATTAACTCTGGCTACCATAATATTTCTGACAGTCTTAATAATTTCAACCCAGGTTGCCGTTAACCAGCAAAATGAAAAAAATGTAAAACGTGAGCTCATCACTAAATTAAACAGCCTGAGTGAATCTCTGCGGGGTGAAATTCAATTTGAACAACCCGGAAGACGTACAACCAGGCTTGCTGAATATGCTTCCTCACTCAATGTAGACGCCATACTTTTTAGCGGTGCAAATGTACTGGACTCCACCACCCCTCAAATCTTTCAACAGTATGTGATGCCGCGCACCATGCCCTATGACGTGTACAACTTTCTCTACAACAGGGAGCGGCGGCATTTTACAACCACTACTGAAATTGCAAACGAGAAAATGCTCATCGGTTATCGGGCACTGCTTGATGAGAACAATCAACCAGCCCGTGTTGTGGCTATTCCAACTTTTGTAGAATCCCCCGTTTATCGGGAACAGCTTTTGGAAGCAACAAGCTCACTTTTTGTAATCTATCTGGCCATTTTTGCCATCTTTATTATCGGTACTGTAATTCTATCAAACCGTTTGACAAAACCACTTCAAATGATTCAAACAGGCTTGAGTAAAATTTCCCGGGGAGAAATGAATATTCGAGTAGCAGTAACCGGTAAAGATGAAATTGGCTCACTGGCAAAAGCCTACAATGAGATGGTTGAAAAACTGGAGCTGACACGAAAAGAACTCGTTGAGGCCGAACGGGAAGCAGCCTGGAAAGAGATGGCTCAGCAGGTTGCTCATGAAATCAAGAATCCGCTCACTCCTATGAAATTAAACTTACAACATTTGCAGCAGCGGCTTGAAGCCAACCCTGATAAAGTGATGGAGTTAAAACCGATCATCGAGAAAACTGCAGAAAATATCATTGAACAGATTGAGTCACTCAATAAAATCGCGTCTGACTTCTCAAAATTTGCCAAACCGGTACAGGATCCTTTTGAGCCTGTAGATTTAAAAAAACTACTTACATCCATACGTGAACTCTATATCCATGATGATAATGTATCCATTGAGAGCAGTCTTGCAGAGTATGAGCTAAAAGTAAACGGTGTTGAGGATGAACTTCGCAGAGTTTTTATCAATTTGGTCAAGAATGGAATTGAGGCTCAAGAAGAAGGAAAAGCTGAAATTTACATTACGGGTGAGAAGGTTAACCAATCCATTAAAATTCAAATTTCTGATACGGGAGCAGGTATCGCGCCGGAAGACCGGGATCGAATTTTCGTCCCCAATTTTTCCACAAAATCAAGCGGAACCGGCCTTGGTCTGGCCATAACAAAAAAAATTGTAGAGGCTCATAAAGGGACAATAACATTTGAATCTGAGTCGGGTGCCGGCACCACATTTACTCTTACATTTCCTGCCCTGTAATATCTCGCTCACTCTCCATTTTGAGGGCTAACAAGTCTCTCCATTTCTTCGTACCATTTGCCTTCTCAAACCGATGGATACGAATCAACCCACATATCGAACTGACATCCGAAAGGAGCTATCATCATTGCTTCGAATAGGTGTACCTGTAATTATCACGCAGCTTTTGCAAATGAGCATGAGTTTTGTGGATACCGTGATGGCAGGTCGGTTATCGCCCGAAGACCTGGCAGCCGTAGCTGTAGGTTCCAGCACCTTGATGCCTTTTGTGGTTCTCTGCCTGGGATGCATGATGGCGGTCACTCCCATCGTTGCTCAGAATGTTGGAGCACGAAATTTTGACCTGATCGGGAAAAATGCCCGTCAGGTTCTCTGGTTAAGTCTTATATTGGCTATTCCCAGTTTTTTCCTGCTGCGAAATCTGGATTTTATTCTTGTCTTGATTGGAATTACGGACGAAATCATCCCCATTGCATCCGGCTACCTGAAAGCAATCGCCTGGGGAATTTTCCCCGCTTTTGCATTTGGCGCGCTGAGATATTTCAGTGAGGGTTTGAGCGTCACCCGTCCGGCTATGTTTATTGCCGTGATTGGACTTTTGGTAAATATACCTGCAAACTATGTGTTGATGTTTGGTAAACTGGGCTTTCCCCAGCTTGGCGCTATAGGTACCGGGTATGCATCGGCCATTGTTTTTACGGTGATGTTCATTGCTATGCTTTGGTTTACGATGAAGTTTGACTCATACAAACGATTCGACATTTTCGGAAAATTCCGGTGGCCTGAAAAGAAATATTTAAAAGAGCTACTCAGCATCGGAGTTCCCATTGGAATCAGTTCAACAATGGAAGTAACCATGTTTGCCGTGGTAAGTCTATTGGTCGGAACCATCAGTACGGTAGCGGTTGCCGGGCACCAGGTGGCCATTAACTTTGCCGCAATGACATTTATGATACCATTTGGTCTCTCCGTTGCTATTTCGGCACGGGTTGGGCAATCTATTGGTCGAAATCGACCGGATGAAGCCCGGTTCAGGGGATTTGTGGGTGTGGCCACAGCCAGTTTCATTATGACATTCACCGCAATGATTATGTTTCTGTTTCCGGAATATATTTCAGCGATCTATACCGACGATCAGGATGTGACTAATATGGCCGTTCAACTGCTTTTTATGGCAGCTATTTTTCAAATTTCTGATGGGCTTCAGGTAAGCGGATTCGGAGCGCTGCGTGGAATAAAAGATACTAAAGTACCAATGTATGTAAACCTCGTAGCTTATTGGGTAATCGGAATTCCGCTGGCATATTATCTCGGATTTATTGCAGAATATGGTCCTCAGGGATTGTGGGGAGGTTTAATTGCCGGGCTAACCGTGGCAGGAATCCTGCATAACATCCGTTTCTACAGAAAGACAAAGGCAATGGGAGGTGTTTAAATACAGAAACTCCTGAGAACCCTAAAACCGCACCAATCCCAACCCCCCGGTAAAATTAACCTGCAGTCCCACCAGCACGGCAGGACGACTTAAAAGTCCAACTTCATCCAATCC
>NZ_JAWLDW010000094.1:9169-10709 GCF_041686455.1 Rhodohalobacter sp. | reverse complement strand
GCTCCGGATGGAGCAGTACCTGCAGTCTGATGAGATATCACCCTAACATGGACCTCACCTGTCATTAACCCTGATGACTCCCATCAAAAACACTTGGAAAAATTATCAAATATCAGAACGGACTTGAGTTTAAGGAAGTTTTATGTCCTTATACCTGTCAACAAAACTGTTTGCTATGAAAGACTTCTTTGATACCACGGATCGCCGAATTGCCGAATCTATGAACAGGATTGGTTTACCTGCACTCAGAATATCCTTGGGAATAATTTTTATATGGTTTGGGATCCTGAAAACCATCGGGCTATCTCCGGCCGAGGGACTCGTTCTGGCTACTGTTGACTGGATGCCGATATTCACTGCGGAAACCTGGCTGGTTATTATTGGGTGGTGGGAAGTCATCATTGGAATTTGTTTTCTGTTCAAATCCACACTCCGAATTGCGATAGGACTGCTTGCCATGCAGATGGCCGGAACCCTTCTGCCATTGTTTATCCTCACCGAGGTAACGTTCCAGACCGGTGCATTCCCCTACGCTCCCACCATAGAAGGACAGTATATCATCAAAAACCTGCTCATCATTTCTGCGGCAATCGTTATCGGAGGCACCGTTCGTAAAGCTTAAGTGTTGATTTCAGGGAAATTTTGAAAGCGGAATTATGACCGGTGTGCGCAATGGACCGCGACTCTGCCTGAAGATATGAAGAGTGTCTTATCTTTATCTATTGATTGAATTTCTCGTGGCACAATTTTGAGGATTGAATTCTGCCACAAGGAATAGCTCCCTTAACAAGACTGGTAATGTGATTGTAAGCAGATTCCACAATAATCCCATGCTTATAGTACCGCCTCTATGCTATTTCACACTCCAATCCACTCCTTCTGTTCGGCGGCGAATGAATGTCTCCTTTACACCCCCGGGTTCCGCTACGCTACACCCGAGGATATTCATATTTCACTTTTCAGGGTTGAGGTATCAGCGCATTTTAAAATTCAAGACTAGGATCACAGTTCACAGTTCGTCCATCGGTGATTCGTCCATTAACCTATGAACATTGCCGAGTAAGGGGAAGATTAAGGGGGTTAAAATAGAAGTATTGGCCTAGAGAAATCAGCGGAAAAAGAGAACAGTCAGGAGACGAAAAGAAAAACTCACCAGCCTCAAGCAGAACCAACTTTTGAGATACCAAATTTACAGGCCTTGAGTTTTTCCGTCTCGTGGCTGTGAACGCCGATGATTTTTCTCAGCCTTGATTTTTTACGTCTCTTTTGTATCAAGACAAAAGAGACAATATGGTTTAAATGAAAATTCAAGACTGAGATCGCAGTTCACAGTTCGTCCTTCGGTGATTCGTTAACCAGAAAACCTCTTCAGAGGTTAAATATGCGAGACCGGTAATTTTTTGCCGGATCACCGTTTGTATCCTTTTTGCATCAGAGAGGCAGTACATTTGTGTAAAATTCCGGGAGCTCAATCCATCCCTGCTCCGGACGGTACAGTACCTCTCCTCTATTGAGCAGCACTCACCGGCACTCGAATCCT
>NZ_JAWLDW010000094.1:0-9069 GCF_041686455.1 Rhodohalobacter sp. | reverse complement strand
TTCATTTACACTATCACTTTCTGTATCCGTTTCCTGCTCAGACATTTCCATCTCAGTTGACGTCTCCGAATCGGATACCGTTTCCGTTTGATCTGAGCCTGAACTGCATCCCGCCCATAAAAGTGCAAATAATACTATCCATACTGTTTTCATAGATCTCACTCGTTTTTTATTGCCATTAAACATCGATGCATCAATGTTTAAATTTTTTGGATGAATACAAAGATATAATCCATTCGCGTACCGGTATACAGAAGAATTGAGGATTAAAGGTGTAAATAATTCGACGATTCCTTTCGGAAGTACGAAAGGAAACAGACAGATTCTTTCTATCCTTACTCCGGCTCATTTGTTGTGATTACAAAAATCACAAGCGGTTCGTTACCGCTGTTTTTCACTGCATGATAGGCCTCTCCTCTCACCGTAGTTACCGATCCTTTTTTGATGTCGTAGTTCCGAACCTTGCCCGCCTCACTATCTTTCTCAGAATAGATTCCCTCACCGTGTACAACCACATAAAGTTCCTGTTCTTTTCGAGTTCCATGGGTATGAAGCCCTACGCTGTCACCCTTTTCAGGCAATATCATGTAGGCTCCAATCCTGTTATTGACCAGCTCACCTTTACTAAACATCTGTAGCAGATAAACAGTCCCGCTGCCGCCGTACATATTATCCCGTTTATCATATCTGGCAACTTCCCGGCGTTCTGAGCCGTAGTGAAAAAGAGTCGGGTCAAGAATGGAGTCAAGCAGATTGTCGAGTTCGGACTTTTCTTTTTTGGAGAGAGGCTTTCGTTCTCTTTTCATCTTAGATATTTACTGTGGCTAACAGGGACGATTTTTTTAATTCTATACTTCAAATAAGGAATTAAATTTAAAGACAATTCCATCGATCATTACTGTCTCTAGTATACACCGATTCTATCTAACTTGTGTCCCGATTTAAATGCAGTTGGTATATTTTATGTGTGTATCTGACACAAAACCATAGACTTCCAAGTTGGTTTTCGACGTCGCTCTCAGGGATATAGGATCTTATGTTTGCCGGTCCAGAATCTTCCCGTCCAGTAACTTTATCTGCCGATCAATTTCAGAAAGGTAAGAATCATCATGCGTGACCATCAATATTGTTTGATCGAACTCGCGGGTGAGATTTTTCAGCATATCATATACAATCCGAGCATTTTTGGAGTCGAGATTACCGGTGGGTTCATCACAAAAAATGATTTGCGGTTCATTGATCAATGCCCTTGCAATGGAAACCCTCTGCTGCTGGCCACCCGACAACCTGTTTACCCTTTTACTCGCCTGATCAGCAATACCTAGCAGATCCAGTTTTTGCATCGCTTTCTCCTCAAGTTCTTCATGCGTCAGATCCCCAAGCTTAAGGCCCGGCAGCATCACGTTATCCAAAGACGTAAAATCAGCCAGCAGATAGTGAAACTGAAAGATGAAGCCGATGGACTTATTACGTAAATGAGCAAGCTTTTTGTTGCTCAATGTTTTCAGTTCCACATCGCCAAAAAACACGTCTCCCTCATATTCACGATCCAGGGATGAGAGAACATATAGCAGCGTGGACTTCCCGCTGCCTGACGGCCCAACTATAGCCGAAAACTCACCGGAACGAACTGTCAGATTAATATCCTTTAGTACATGAAAATCCACCGGTATGTGGAAATATTTATTCAGATTTTTTGCCTCTAAAACTTTCTTCACGGCTACTGGGATCTGATGATGTTAATTGGGTCAATTTTAGAAGCTTTTTTGGCCGGCAAATATCCGGCAATTCCGGTCGCAACAAGACCAAACAGAAATGCAAGCAGATAAAACAGAGGGTCAAAATTAATGCTCAGGTATTCAGAGGATACAAACCCTTCTATATTTGTGGGAATAATGGATGTGATCCAGGAGATCACAAAACCGATCACCAACCCTAAAAGTCCGCCCAGAAAACCGATAATCAGAGCTTCCAGCAGAAACACGTTTCTAATATCTACGTCTGTATACCCGATCGATTTTAAAATCGCAATATCATTCATCTTTTCGTAGATCATCATCGACAGGATATTGAAAATTCCGAACCCGGATACAAGCAGAATGGAAATGATAACCAGGTAGGTAACGATATTCTGAATTCTGAACACACTGAATATTCCTTCGTTGGCATCTTTCCAGTCTTCGGCGGTGTAACCAAAACGGGACTGAAATTCACGGGCCAACACTCCCGATTGTTCAACATCCTCCAGCTTGATATTAATATTGGTAATATAATTACCTGTCACATCCATCAGCTTTTGGCTATTCCTGATACTGCTGTATGCCCGGGAGTTATCAAGTTCCCGAAGCCCGGTATCAAGGATACCTACCACCTTCATCTGCAGGGCCACGCCACCGGGTGAAACCACCGTGATATTGTCATTCAACATTGTGCCCATCGATTCTGCCAGTCCGGAGCCGAGAATAATTCCGTTATTTACTGTTTCAAGCCGAATGATAGAGCCGCTGACCATATCCTCCTCCAGGTCAAACAGCTGGTTTTCCTTGCGAATATTCACGCCATTAATGATTCCCGAAACGTCCGCCACTCCGATCTTGAAAATCGCCTGGGTACTCAGGCTTGGCGATACCCCGGTTACTTCGGGATAGGACTCCAGAATCTCCACGATCTGCAGGCCTCTCTTTAGTTTGGGAAGCTCATTCTTGCTCTTGATGTTTGGAACGGACACCCAGGTCTCCTCCTCATCGTAGATACTCAGTAAAACAGGCGGAGATTTCTGGTTTTTGTCCTGGTAAATCTGGATATGGGCGGTAGCGTTAATCGTCTTCTCAATAAAAAAATCCTGCAGCCCTGTAATTACCCCTGCCTGAAAAATAAAGACCGTTATCCCAAAAGTCACTCCCAGCATCGACACGATCGTCTGCCGTTTTCGGCTGATCAGATGCGTGATGACGATCTTTAAAATTGGGAAACGGTTCATGGCTCAGGCTTTAATACAATTTGTCCTTCTTCCAGTCCGGACAGGATCTCCACATTATTCAGGTCCCGAATTCCGGTTTCAACAGACTTGAGGCTCCCATCTTCCAGAATCACCTCATTTTCCTCACTGACATAATTGACCGGCAGCACAAGCACATTCTCTTTTTCGTTAACCACGATATTGGCCTCCAGTGCCATACCGGGATACAAGGGAAATTCAAGGGGGTCGATCGAAGCCGTTACTTTCGCCGTACGTTCGGTAGTGTTAATTCTTGGATAGATCAGGGTTATCACACCACTCAGTACGGTATCTTCAATGGCATCCAGTTCGTAATGTACCGGCTGACCTTCTTTTACCATTACAATATCCGTTTCATCCACCTGCAGTTCGGTCTCAAACCGGTCAGTTGCCCCGATGGCCATAATCGGACGGTTTGCAGCGATCAACTCTCCCTCCTTCGGAATGATGTCGTACACTTTGCCATCTATTGCCGACAATAGGGTGTATTCGCCCGTCCTGCTCTCTTGGGCCCGGTAGTTATTACGCGCGTTATCCAATTCAATCTGAAGACGTTCGCGAGTTTCCCGCAACTTACTTTCCGCAATCCGGTAGTTGTTACGTGAGGTTTGGAACTGTAGCTGTATCCGTTCAAAATCCTGCCTTGTAACAATACTATCTTGTTGCAGCTGCCGGTAACGTTCCACTTCAACAGAATCCTGCAGAAAGGCAGCCCGTGAATTCTCCAGCTGCTGCCTTAATTGTCTCAGCAGATCTGAATCAGATGCAGCATTTTTACGCGCCAGCTCCAGTTGATTACGAGCAGTCCGGAGGTTCGCTTCGTTGGGTTCATTCTGCAGTTTTACCAGCGGAGTGCCGGTCGTCACCTCTTGCCCCACACTTACCATAATCTGATCCACGATACCGGAGACTTTGCTTGTAAGCTCGTAGTGACCTAAAGGAACGACATTACCTGAAGCGTAAACCCCCTGAACCAGGTCCATTTTTTTAACCTGAACCTGCTCCGCTTCCGAACAGCCGATGGTGATTAGGATTAACAGGATGAGCAGCGGGATATATCGAATCGATCTCATATAGATGGATTTCTTTCTCTTTATTAAAGGTAGGAAAATAAAGGCCTTATTGAATAATAAATTATCGGGCGGTAACAATTTTTAAATGGGTTTAATGAAAAACAAAAATTAAAACCCAGGTTAAGGAGGTCTGTTGCATGCTTACAGCCTGCTCTCCTATTCGGTGAATTTTTTAACGTGGGACGGTGTCCCACGCTGGGTTATTTCAGGCTTTCAGCCTATAGCTGCGGGTTCCTTTTAACTTGTGTGTGAGCAAGTTTATCGTATATGCTGCTTCCCCATTGTATAGAATAACATTTACCGCCTATCCAAAGACAATGATTTGTAGTAATATCAGCGCAACCCATACCCAAAACGTCGGGGATTGATTGAGGTCGGAATAATATACTATCCAGTGGACTCCAATATTCGCCATCTCCGACGGCAGGAATTTTAGAAGATTTCGGATAAAGATTTGCCGACTCCCTTTTATCGGGTCCGTGAGAACTGAGATGTTGAAGGCCCTCTTTCCAATTGTGGCAGCTTGGGTGCTGCTCACCATCTAATAGAAGTAGAGAAAAACCGGTAGTATCAGAGTCAAAAATCCAACAATTTGTCCTGCTCCGGGGATAGTTCTCCAATATCCATCAATGTGGTCAATCCAAACAACACCACTGCATAGTATAGGATAATCAAATAATAAAGGCCAAAAGCCAGAATTCTATATCCAGTTAATTTACTCATGATGTTCAGGTTATAGGTTATCCTGGTTGACCATCTATGTTATTCACATTTTCTTAGTAACGTGAATATATACAGTTTTACAGCGCTACACTATTCTGCCACAATTGTACCGGCAACATATTGATATCTACAACTTATCAATAAAATCTTCGCAGGGATTGGATTAAAAAATCTTGACACCCAACGCCTCTAATCTGCTCATGACTCTCAAACCAATACCTCTGTTCGGCGGCGAATGAATGCCTCCTTTACAACCCTGGGTTCCGCTATGCTACACCCAGGGCTCTTTATATTTCACCCTTTCAGGGTTGAGGCATCAGGACATTTTTAAAATTCAAGACTCAAATAATAGTTCGCAGTTCGTCCATCGGTCATTCGCCCATTAACCTATGAACGTTACCGTGTAAGGAGAAGAATTAGAGGAATAAATTTAGAAAACTGGCCTAGAGAAATTGACAGGGATAAGTGTTAATGTGAGAATAAGAAGATCACAAATTCACCAGCCTCCAATGAATAGAGAGTAAAGGCAAAAAATTTATAGGCCTTGAGTTTTTCCGTCTCATGGCTGTGAACGCCGATGATTTTTCTCAGCCTTGATTTTTGGGTTCGTTTTGTACCTGTCCGACTACCGGCGGATCAAGACAAAAGAGACAATATGGTTTAAATAAAAACTTTTGTATTACCGCCTCAATTTTGATTAACACACCAAAGTAATCCCTCTGTTCGGCGGTGAATAAATGCCTCCTTTACATCCCCGGATTCCGTTTCACTACACCCCAGGATAATCATATTTCACCCTTTCAGGGTTGAGGCATCAGCACATTTTAAAATTCAAGACTAAGATCGCAGTTCACAGTTCGACCATCGATCATTCGCCAATCAGAAAACCTCTTCAGAGGTTACATATACGAGCCGGTAATTTATTGCCGGATCACCGTTTATAGCCCGCCTGCCTCAGCGAGGCAGTATCATTGTAAAAAGGTCTGAAAGCCTCAATCCGCGCTGCTCCGGATGGAGCAGTACTCCGAGCGGATGGGTTAGTTGATGTTTATGGAAAGAAGCTCAACACCCTTCTATTTTCTGTAACAGCTCTACAAGAGAGTCATGATACGACTCCTCAAATGTGAGGGCAAAATCAGCGGCCGCATTAATTTGATATTCAGAGCTTTGAGCCTGTATTACCATGGCCGTCTGCATCTCATCATCCAGGTAGGGAAACACAAGATCCTGAACGGACTGCCAGTCATGATTGGAACACCGGAAGGATTGAGGATTCGTCTGAGCACAGGAAAGAGCAATTTTCAGAAATCCGAGAGTCAAAAAGAGGAAAATTTTGTGAGGCATATCTTATTATTTATCCATTTCTACAACAATCTTTCCCAAATGCCTTCCCTCACCGAAATATTGAATCAGCTCCGGGATTTTTTCAAATTCGTAGGGGCCATCAACTACGGGTCTTAATTGTCCCTGTTCCACAAGTTTAGAAATTTGGTCTAACCCTTTATTTGCCTTCAGAGCGATTACGCCCAGCTTTTTACCGGTGAAAAGTGATATAAGCCAACCGAACAGTGCAATTTCGAGCAGTCTGACCATCGACCCTCCGACGGTTACATATATGCCATTCTTTTTGAGGGATCGTGCGACTTTAAATGGAGATCGGGTTGATTTTGTATCGAGGATCAGGTCATACTTTTCTCCGGTAGCGGTAAAGTCCGCTTTTCTATAATCCATCACGTTGTCAAATCCCAGCGATTTCATCAGATCAAGTTTTTCGCCGCTGTCAACGCCGGTTACCTCTACCCCATACGGTTTCAGGATTTGAATGCCCAGGGTCCCGACACCACCTCCGGCCCCGTTGATCAGAACTCTCTGCCCGGTTTTCACTCTTCCCATCTCCACAAGTCCCTGGAGCGCGAGAATTCCGGCATGGGGCAATGCGAAGGCATCATTATGACTGATGTTGGACGGTTTTTTGGTTAACATCTTTTCCGGAACACAAACGTATTCAGCAAATGCGCCCAGTCCGCATTCTGACAGATCGCAGTAGATCTCATCGCCGACGGTAAAGGAACTCACAGAATCGCCTACCGCTTCGATGGTCCCGGAAACGTCTACCCCAGGAATCTCTATCTTCGGCTTTCTCAGGCCGAAAAACAGACGAATAATATATGGTTTGCCCCTGACCAGCCCCCAGTCCCAGTCGTTGATGGAAGCTGCATGAATCTTCACCAGTACCTCATCATCTTTCGGAACAGGTTTTGCCACCTCCCCAATCTCAAGATCACTCGGCATTCCGTATTTTTTTAAGAGTATCGCTTTCATGAGGAAATATTTTCTTTCAATTAAACTGCTTCTATCATAAGACAAAGCTGATGGTGACGGTAGTTTAAAAAATTAGAACTGTTTGTAGTTACTACAATCTTACCACCCTTAAAAATTATAAGTTCTCTCTTACGGTTTTAACTACTCAAATGAGTAAATCCTTCATTCTGGAAATACGATGGTTCTGAAACCTTTTCCACTTAATTTTCGAAGGGAATTCGATCTAATCATTTATCCATTCAAATTCATGAGGCTCCCCAATCAGTGCCAGGTTTTCAGTAATACGATATGGATTATAAACAACAGTTGTGCTTTCGGGGATGAACTCTTTCCGGGATACCCGGTAGATCCCGGAAACCAAATGGCTATTTCCATTGTGATACTTTAAAAGTATAGGTAATCCTAAAGCTCTTTTTGCCACTTTTTGTGTGAAATACATTCCGGACCAACGAATTTATCTCTCTCTTTTTTGCCACAGCAGTTTTTGAATTTCTTTGCAGTTTGCGCATCAGGTTATTAATTCTCTCCTACCTGAAGCCAAAAAGAATAAATATCGCCAGGATAAAAATCAGCATACCCAAAAGAACCAATGGATTCCGCATCAGATCCATCTGACCTTGATAAAAAGCTATTGCCACGCATAGAAAAAGGAAACCTAGTGCCAACAGGATCATTTTCCGTAGCCGGGCGTAACGCGGCTTTACTGTTTTGTATTGAGCCGGGCCGATGAAATATGTTTTGTAGGTTTTCATTTGCTCAATTTTTTAATCCAAAATGTTACAATCCGGAAATTCCCACAAGTAAAGACGTCAGATTTCTTGGCTTAAGGAGAATAACTAACTGATGTCGATGCGATCCTAATTTCTTTGACAAAGACTGAAGAATTTAGAGTTAGATTTAGTTATGACGATACGATCTGTTCGTGATAAAAAATACTACGAGGAAACAAAGGGTTATCTTGCGAAGAGCTATTGGAGAGATATAATAACGGGGAAAAAAACATGCGTCGGTTAGTCCGTTTTTTATGTAAGAAACTCCTTTGGAGTCATAGCTATATCAGGAAATTCCCACACGATCCTTTTATCAAAAGTAACCAGCCGGGTATTTAAATCATCTGCCAAAGCCACAAACTCACAATCGTAGGCTGAGCAGGATGAATCCGAAACAAGACTCATAACTTGTGTTGAGTTTACATCGAATTCGTTGGCACTCATTAGTTGTTCAGCTTCTTCTATTGCTTGCAAGACAACCGATAATTCTAAAATATGCTTTCGCAGGTAGATCGATAATACATTTCTGAATTCTGACCGCCAGAGAAGAGGTGCAACCCAATCGTCATCTTTTTTAAGTACTTGATAAACCCATTCATCCATATCGTTTGGCACCCACATGCTGGCTATGACATTCGTATCGACAACAATCATGGCCTGCCTTCCTGAGCTTCAGCGTCGGAAGGGCGCCCCTCATCAATGGCTTGTTGTATTTCCTCCATAGAAAGGGTCCCTTTTGCTTTCTCTTTGAGTTTTTTAGCACGAGTGATGACTTGATCAGGATCTCGCCGGTTGCTTTGGACTAATTTTTTTAAATAGACGATCACTTCACTGTTAATGCTTCGATGATGTAGTTCTGCCTGTTTCTTTATTTTGGCATAGACTTCGTCGGGGATGTCCCGAATTGTGATATTCGTTGGCATGGCGCTTGAATTTAATTTGGTTTCAAAATAAAACTAACTATTGGGGGGTATTATTGCAAGAAATGTGGTATAACGGACCGGCAAATACACAACTAAAATTTTTAAAACAATCAGCTTTGGAAATCAAAGTTTCGGGGAGAAGGGTGTACATCTAATTTTTACACATTCTGATAAACATCCCCCTCTATCCCCCTTTGATAAGGGGGACTTTCACATTCAATATTCAATAATCGAACTTAGGTAATAAGAGTCAACAAAAT
>NZ_JAWLDW010000093.1:0-10788 GCF_041686455.1 Rhodohalobacter sp. | reverse complement strand
GTGGGCCCGGCAGGACTTGAACCTGCGACCAATCGATTATGAGTCGACTGCTCTGACCAACTGAGCTACGGGCCCTTTTTTGATAAACAATCTTTTAAAGGGCGGTAAAATTACAAGCTTTGGCAACCATTTACAATAGGTTTTTGATATGTGATTGGTGATATATAAATCCGTTTTAATTTCACAGCACCACTACTTAAATCGGAAGTCTGCAAGCTCCGGATATACGGCTGGGGATTGCCGATTTGAAATCTGCGATCAGTCTAAAGTTCTACCGGAATAGCTTCAGAAATCGAGTATCATAATGTAATTATCTCCAATCAACTGATATGCATGTATTTAACTTCTCTCAAACAAATTTTCCTTCTAACAACTATTCAGTTATATTTGATTGGGGTTAAGGATTCTGATTAGACTTTTTAGTTAAGGTCTACAGCTTCCTTACAAGGGGCCGGTGGCATTGCGCCACCGGCTTTTCTTATTTCCTCATACTGCAAATTCGTGCTGGGCATGAAATTTAGACCTACCCTTTGCAATTCTTTATGTTTTCTACCTTCCTTGTAAACCCTCATGAATTCGCCACCAAAGCACAAAGTTTCGCAGGAACACGAGGTTATTTTTGCGATACCCAGCATATTAATCTGTGAAAATCTGAGAGAAACCAAGACGCTGTCAGATCCGGTTGGTGCTGACAGGTCTTTTTACCAAATACTCATTGATGGGTTCAACGTACGAGCACGGTATTTATCCCTGCGAGAATACAGTGACCCGGCCATGAATGACCGGCTCGTATATAAAGCCTCACAAATTGGGGCTTTTTCACTTACTCATACACTTCATGAAACTTCAAGGCTTGGAGCTTTTATGGCATCTCATACGATTTTATCTCGAAGGGACAGAGACTCGACGTACACAAAGATTTTTTTGTGACTCATCATATTAGTCTGACAGAAACCAAGACGCTGTCAGATCCGGTTGGTGCTGACAGGTCTTTTTACCAAATACCCATTGATGGGTTCAACGTACGAGCACGGGATTTATCCCTGCGAACAGTAGCTATCAGATTCCGCAGGTGCTGTCAGGTCCCAATCAGTTTGCCAGCCTCGCTATCTCCGCCTCGGCCGCGATATACCCAAACGACGCCCATTGGTCAGTGTTGAGGATTCTGTTCCAGATGTCGATGGCTCTCTCTTCTCTGCCATTCATGTAGTGCCAGTTTCCGATTCCGTACCAGAGCGTAACGTTTTCTAATGAATCATCCGACACCTCCATCATCCGGTCCGGATCAAAATAGCCTTTGAACACCATGATCAGATTCAGGTACACATCATTCTCAATCAAATCCATATCGGCTGTGATATCTTCGATCCTCTCCCCGGCTCGTCCATCCTGCCCGCTTCGCTTCATGGCGGAGTAGTACCAGTAGATCGTGGCCACCCGCATATCATCGGTCAGATCCAGCTCATTCAAAGATTTTTCATACGATTCAATCGCCTGCCGGTATTCCCCCTTCAGATAGTGTGCCAATCCCTTATGATACCACACATTCGACTTCATAGTGCTTACCGGCTGATTCAGCTCGTTGGGCAGTCCGTCAGGTTCTACATAGTCGGGTATGCTCTGCATTAGCTCTTCAGCCCTTTCAAAATCTCTGATCGCCCGGTCAAAATAGCGCAATGTGATGTATCGATGACCCCGGTGTCGGTACATTCTGGGATCCTCGGTAATTTTGAAAGTGCCTTCCGTAAAAATCTTAATTGATTCCCGATACTCGCCGAGGTAGGCGGCACGTCGTCCCAGCCAGATGATATTCTCCGCATCTTCAGGGTCAATCCTATAGTTTGCGAGAGCCTGGAGAAACTTCTCATTGTGACTTTCATAAACCTCCTGGCTCAGTTCCGGCGTTCTGAGCGTATCTCCAAGTAAAGAAATGGTTTGTACTCCAGATGGCAAAGGCGGCAGATCCACGCGGTTTTCTCCGCATGAGGCGAGCCCGAGAGTGATAAAAACAGCGATAATGAATAGTGTAAAATTTCTCATAATGAATTACTTAAAGGTCAGGGTCAGGTCTCTAATTTCTCCCGATCTGCGAACTTTAACAACTATTTCTTCTCCGGAGTTGAATTCTCCAAGGGCTTCCATATATCCGTAGATATTGTCGATTTCAATTTCGCCTATCTGCACGATCACATCCCCCGCCTTCAGGCCGGCTTCAGCTGCGGCTCCGTCCTCGCGAACGCCGTCGATTCGAAAGCCGTCACCTGAGTAAGTATAATCCGGCAGCACACCCATTGTTACGCTGTCTCCACTCATGATATTCTGTTGCTGAGAATCCGTAGCGGTAAAATCTATTTCATCCACATGTATAGATGATATTTCCTTCAGGGTGACCAATGCATGTTCTGACACCGCCCTTATGCCATCTGCATTCACCTTGTCCGGTGTATCCGATTCGCGGTGGTAGTCGTCATGCGTACCCGTGAAGTAGTGCAGCACTGGGATTCCATTATCGTGAAATGAGGAATGGTCACTGGCACCGGTACCTGATGGGTTCGTTTGGATATTGAGGCCGGAATTTTCGGCTCTTGATAATATCTCATCCCATTGTGGGGAAGTACCGGTTCCAAAGATTGTGAGCTCTTCTTCGGACAAGCGCCCGATCATGTCGAAATTGATCATTGCCAGAATAGAGTCGGGCGAAATCTGCAGGTTGTCTGTAAAATATCGTGAGCCAAGAAGACCCATTTCCTCTCCTGAAAAGGCTAAAAAGAGAACGGATTTACTGAGAGGCTCTTCTGAGAGCTCCCTAGCCAAATGCATCAAACCCGCAACACCCGAAGCGTTATCATCGGCTGAACTATGGAGAGTATCCGCCGACTCATGATTCAGTGAAATGGTTCCGCCATGACCCTGTCCGTCGTAATGAGCTCCCACAATGATAAACTGTCCCGTATTTTCAGTTCCGGTTATACCGGCCACTACATTTCGTGAAATATAATTCTCAACTCCCATGGATTGAGCCAGTGGTCCCTCCAATAGATAGTGCTGAAAATAGGTATCGCTGTCTCCTTCCGGATTCAAACCGAGTTGTAGAAAACGGTCGGCAATATAGTTTGCAGCAAAGGCTTCGTGCTCTGTTCCAGCCAATCGTCCGCCTCGGTCGTCTGAGGCCAGCCACTCCACATCCTGCCGAATTCCCTCATCTGCGGTGAATTCTTCGGAGCCGGAACTGCAGGAGAAAAGGATAAAACTAAATGTAAGTAGACAGAATATTTTGATAGAAAATTTTGTCATCGTGGATTTCATAGGGTGGTCCTTAGATTTTACAGAGTTGCCGACAACAATATAAAAAAGAACCGGGTTCTCACAGAGAAATGATTTAGAGGTTAAAGAGACATCTCAGGTCTTGGTTCCAAACCGACCTGCAAGCGTCCGGCAGGACCTGGCAGCGTCACGTAGGGTTCACATCACTCTGCGTAAGTCAGCGAAGTAATCTGTGTTATTATGCTCTGCAAATTTAGACTTTTCTTATTTATCTACACCCTTCGTAGGTCTTCGGATCCTCGATCCTTTGTGGCATCTCACACAATTTTACCACGATGTCGATAATACACAAAGCTCACTCTGCGATAATCCGCGTACCTATCCGCGAAAATCTGCGAGAAACCAGACGCTTTCAAATCCGGTAGGTGTTGACAGGTCATTTTATCAAATACACATTTATGGATTCAACATACGAGCGCGGGATTTATCCCTGCGGCTCCTAACCTGACGCTGTCAGATCCGGTTGGTGCTGACAGGTCTTTAAGCTGTGAAATTCCAAAACTCGCTAAATCCGAGTTCAATGTTGAGTATGAATCGAAACACCCGTATCATTGATCCACATACTTAACCAATAAGGTTGGGGGTGTCCCGATAGTAACGCATCGGGACTGAGATCATACCCTGTGAACCTGAACCGGGTTATACCGGCGTAGGGAAACCGATCTGCAGTGCAGGCTTTTACATCACAAACATTTTCAAATGATGACTGCCGCGCACTGACCCCCTCCTTCAATCGCATTTAAAATTGATGGAGGCATCATGTCTTTTTACCTGAAACTAATATCACTACTTATCCCGATCCTTTTCGGGATTTCCTTTCAATCCATTGCCCAATCTATCGATGGGCGTGTCACAGACAGCAACACCGGAGAACCACTCGCCGGAGCATCTATTCTGGAAGTGGGCACCACCAACGGCACATCCACCGACGCCGACGGTGAATTCAGCCTGAGACTGCGAGAGTCCGGATATGAAATCCAAGTCAGTTTTATCGGATACCGGACCGAAACAGTTTCATTTTCTGAATCCGACTCATACCTAAATATTGAACTGACATCCCAGCCGGTAACGGCCGGCGAGGTTTTCGTAAACGCCCTGCGCGTTGACGACTCCACACCGGTTGCCTACAGCAATATTTCTCGTGAAGAAATCGACATTCGCAATACAGGTCAGGATATCCCGATGCTTGTTTCAACGTCCCCGTCAGTTGTTTCGGCTTCCGATGCCGGAGCGGGAATCGGATACACAAACATGCGAATCCGCGGCGTGGATCAGGCACGAATCAACGTAACCGTTAACGGTATACCGATGAATGACTCCGAATCCCATGGCGTCTTCTGGGTCAATATGCCCGATTTTGCATCTTCAACGCAGAACATTCAGATCCAGAGAGGAGTGGGAACATCCACGCACGGTGCCTCAGCATTCGGTGCGACCATGAATCTGCAGTCAGCCCTTATGAGGCCCGACGCATATGGGGATGTAGGCCTGGGAGTCGGCGCATACGGCACACAAAAAGCAACCGTCCAGCTAGGATCCGGTCTGATGGATAACGGTTGGCAGGTCGAGGGGCGCCTTTCAAAAATTGAGTCTGACGGCTATATCGACCGTGCGGAATCTGATCTGCGCTCTTTCTACCTTTCTGCTTCCCGACACGGAGACCGAAGCCTGCTGAAAGCCGATGTCTTCTCAGGTCAGGAACGAACTTACCAGGCTTGGAACGGCGTGCCCGAGCCGATTCTGGAGAACAATCCAAACCAGCTCGAAAATTACATTACCAATTTATTTATCGGACCGGGAGAGGCTGACCGTTTGAGAGACAATCTCGACAACCGGCAATTCAATGAATTCACCTATGAAGACCAGGTGGACAACTACCAGCAGGATCACTATCAGCTTCACTACTCCTATAGGCTGACCGACAATTGGACAACCAATACCTCGCTGCACTATACCTATGGCCGTGGCTATTTTGAGCAGTACAGACAAAGCGACGATCTTGAAACCTACAACATCAACCCGGTTGAAATCGGCGGTGAAACGATCGAGCAAAGTGACCTGGTTCGTAGGCGTTGGCTTGACAACGACTTCTACGGTGTGATTGCATCCAGCGAGTACCGCCGGGATAAAGAGTGGAGCCTGATTGTGGGAGGAGCGTACAATGAATATGACGGAGACCACTTTGGTGAAGTGATCTGGGCAGAGTTTGCAGGTGACAGTCAGCCCGGCGACCGTTACTACGACAACACCGGGTTTAAAACAGACTTCAACGTCTACGGAAAACTGAACTACTACTTCAGCTCATCCTTTAACACCTACATAGACTTGCAGTACCGTGCGGTAACCTATCGTTTTCTCGGTTTAAGAATTGACGGAAATAGCGGTGAAGTTAACGATTTGACCCAGCGTGACCGCATTAGCTTCTTTAATCCTAAGGCCGGAATTGTCTATCGGTTTGCCGACGGACAGCGTGCTTTTGCTTCACTCAGTGTAGGTGGCAAAGAGCCGACGCGCCGAGACTATGTGGAATCGACCGAGGAAAGCCGGCCCGATCCTGAGCGTCTCTACGATTATGAACTGGGATATCACGGTGATTTTGGGCGATACAGTCTGGGTTTAAATCTATATTACATGCTCTATAAAGATCAGCTGATTACCACCGGCGAGGTGAACGATGTAGGAAACACGGTTCGCGAAAATGTACCAGACAGTTACAGAACAGGAATAGAAATTCAGCTTGGTGCCCGTATTACGGATTACCTGCAGTGGAACGGGAACATGACATTCAGCAGGAATAAGGTTAATGAGTATGAGTACTTCCTGGATGATTTTGACCAGGGCGGACAGGAGCGTTTCCTGTTTGAGGATGTGGATATCGCCATGTCGCCGGCAACCATAGCTAACTCTATTCTCACCTACCGCTCCGGCGGATTCAGAACAGAGTGGATCTCCAAATTTGTATCGCGGCAGTACCTGGACAACACCCAGACTGAAAGCCGCTCCATCGATCCATACTGGCTGAATGATCTGGTGATTCGTTACAGCTGGGATTCTGCACCTTTTGTGCGAAGTCTGACAGCATCTCTGACCGTCAATAACATCTTAAATGAGAAGTATGTAGCCAACGGCTACACCTTCGGATGGATTTCAGGTAACGAGCAGCGCCACTTCAACTACTACTATCCACAGGCTGAGCGTCATGCAATGTTCAATTTAAATATTGGATTTTAATCATTAGATAAAAAAAGACCTGACAGGTTTCTAAAACCTGTCAGGTCTATTATTTTTACGCTGGCCATGAATGACCGGCTAATTTGTTAAGCCTCAAACCTCGGGGCTTTTCTTATTTATTTACACTCTTTCTTGGTCTTCGGGTCCTCGAACTTTTGGCACATCTCATACAATTTTACCACAAAGTTGTTACGGCATATAGATGCACGAAGTCTTTTGGAAACTCAGCGAAAATCCGCGGGGTAATCTGCCCCGAATGCTCGGGGCCAGAAACCAGACGCTTTCAGGATCAGCTGTCGCTGAACACTTACAGGTCTTTTCAATTTAGTTCATTACTTCTATCTGAACAGGCACTTTGATTTGATCCCAATGTATAACCATATGGCCGGAATCCTCCTCCAAGTTCTCAAAATAGACCATCAGTTGCTCCATGAATTCACCGGTTTCTGGCTGAACAGATACACGGAGCTCATCCATTGTCGGATCGTACTCTGTACCCCAAGATAAATTATTATTAAAAATGACACTCCAATCATCAAGCCCCGGAATTGTATAAAGCGAGTAAGTGCCTGCTGTAAGCTCTTCGCCTTCAATCATCACGTTATCAGAAAATGTAATAGCCGTCGATTCATTAGCCCCTGTTCGCCAGACTTCATCGTAGGGAACAAGTTCACCGAATACTGTACGATCCCGAACTCCCGGACGTCCGTATGTAACGGTTACGACTGTTGTACCAATCGTCTGTGAAACCGACGCATTTGGACTTACCCGTGGACTGTCATTTCCACGCTCCTGGGCTTGTGTTGATGTTGAAAACATCAGTGATATTGCAAAAACTATTGAAAGTAGCAGTGAGTAAAATTTCATATTTATAAAGTTTGATTAATTGTTTGATTGAGGGGTTAGCAAGTATGACACTAATTGTCAAACTTATTTAAATTAAAAGCTCTTTTCGTTTCATCATAAGTTACTGCCTTAGCTAACATACAATTTTTCACCATTGGTCTGTCAGCTAAAGCTTCAATGGATTATTAATTTACAGTGTAAAACTCAGCGACAATACAGTGAATCCGGCCATGAATGACCGGCTAATATGTTAAGCCCAAATATTGGGGCTTGTTTATTTATTTACATACTTCGTGAAACCTCGTGTCTTTGGGCCTTCGTGGCTACCTCATGATATTCTACCATAAAAACATGAAGACTCAAAAATTCACAAAGCTAACTCTGCGTAGCTCCGCAAGAAACAGACCTGTCAGGTTTCTAAAACCTGACAGGTCTTTTCACATAAACACTATTAAATCGTTTCCTGCAACAAGTGCGGGAAGTCTTTCTTAAACTTCGCCAGTTTGGGTGCAATCACTACAGAACAGTACCCTGCGTTTGGGTTATTGTTAAAATAGTTCTGATGGTAATCTTCTGCTACGCTGTAGTTACTGATCGGTGTAATTTCCGTAACGATCGGATCATCCCACAAGTCCGATTTATCTGTTCGTTTCTTTGACTCTTCCGCAATCCGCTTCTGTTCAAGGGAATTGTAGAAAATAGCTGATCGATACTGTGTACCCACATCAGCTCCCTGTCGGTTCAAAGTAGTCGGATCGTGTGTGTGCCAGAAAACTTCCAGCAGCTCTTCAAAGCTGATTTCTTCCGGATCAAAGGTGACTTTGGCAACTTCTGCATGACCGGTTTTCCCGCTTACCACTTGGTTATAGGTTGGATTCTCAACATGTCCACCGGCATATCCCGATTCAACAGCTTCAACCCCGTTTACTCTTTGGTAAATGGCTTCCACACACCAAAAACATCCGGCACCGAGTACAGCCGTTTCGTAATTCTCATTTTGAGCATCTGCCTGATCAGTCATAGTAAATAAGATCGTTATTAAGATTAGTATAAGTTTCATAAATAGAAATTGTTTTTATGTCTGATGTTTCAACATCAAAGATACGTATATCGTGCCCGTTTTCACCGCAAAGACGCAGAGATCGTTGAGGATTTTTATTTACTCAAAAATCAATTTCATTCAGCACTAGTCCTCAGATTACATGGGCTTTGAAATTTGTTATTTGGTGCTTGTAATTTGAAATTTGGTATTTGAAGTTGAAAAGCTATTACAAAACATCTTCCAGATATCCCCATAAGTTCTCTGCAATCACTTTATGCCCCTTTTCCGTCGGATGAATTCCATCTCCCTGATTGAGTTCCGGATCGCCGGCCACACTTTCTAAAATGAACGGCATAAAGATCATATCATTCTCTTCGGCGAGCTCATAAAACAGAGATCGAAATCGGTTTGTATACTGCTCACCCATATTTGGAGGGGCTTCCATACCGGTTAAGATAATGTGCGCATCAGGATACTTTTCCGAAACTTTATCGATAATCCCCTGAAGGTTCTGCTTCGTATTCTCAGGATCAATTCCCCTTAAACCGTCGTTACCGCCCAGCTCCAGAATAAAAATGTCCAGCGGTTGCTGCAGCACCCAGTCAATACGCCTCAGACCGCCGGCTGATGTCTCCCCGCTTAGGCCTGCATTCACTACATTGTAATCCATCCCCAAAGAGTCGATCTTCTGTTGGATATATGCGGGAAACGCCTGAGCCTCTTCCAATCCGTACCCCGCTGTAATGCTGTCACCAAAAATTAAAATCTGTTTTTCCTGTGCAGAAACATCCACAGACAGCATCAGCCCGCATAATAAGATTGCAACCTTTATAATCCCGATTCGTTTACAATTCATAACTAAATAAAATACTTTAATAGGAATGTTTTACGTAATACAACTTGTTTATTCGATTGTTTCTTAACCAACTGATTATCAATGAATCACAGTTCCATTCTTTCCGCCGAAAATGTAACAAAAACCTTTCAAAGCGGAGACCATAAGCTAACCGTTTTAGACAATATCGCTTTTCAAATTGAAAAAGGGATTTCGTGCGCCATTGTTGGCCCTTCAGGCAGTGGAAAAACTACGCTTTTAGGTCTTTGCGCCGGACTCGACCGCCCAACTTCAGGCCGTGTCATTCTAAACGGTCAACCCATCTCAGATATGAAAGAGGATGAACTGAATAGTGTTCGCAACGAACAGATTGGTTTTGTATTTCAATCTTTTCAGCTCATTTCAACACTAACTGCGCTCGAAAATGTAATGGTACCTGTAGAACTGCGCGGAACTCCCTACCGGGAAGTGGAGCAAAAAGCGAAAGATTTGCTCACACAGGTTGGTTTAAAGGATCGGCTTCACCACTACCCCAATCAGTTATCGGGCGGCGAACAGCAGCGTGTGGGTCTGGCAAGGGCATTCATTCACAAGCCTGAAATTCTTTTTGCGGATGAACCTACAGGTAACCTCGACAGTGAAACCGGCGAACAGATTGAAGATCTCCTTTTTGACCTGAACAAAATATCCGGGACTACCTTAATTATAGTAACGCACGACCGCGAGCTGGCTGAAAAATGTGATCGTATTATTGAACTGAAAAGCGGTGAAATTTTCAGAGATACCGGTGTTCAAGAGAATGAATCACGGTTTGAGACTGCAGAAACCGTAAACTCTGAAATCAAACCGGCCGAATGAAACTGATTCGAGAACTTCTAAATTCTTTCAGCTGGAAACTGGCGTGGCGCGATGCGCGTCCGCAGTGGAGAAGCCTCTTTCTCTATACTTCCGCAGTAATTGCCGGTGTTGCGGCGCTGGTTGCCATTCTTTCATTCCGTAATGATGTCCTGCTCACGGTTGAGGATCAGTCTCGCGAACTTTTGGGATCTGACCTCGAAGTTCGGATGAATCAACCTTACCCCGATGTCATTCAATCATACATCGATTCAATTGGTGGCAGCACTGCCAATGCCATTGAGTTTAACTCTATGGTTATCTATGATGAAGATGGACAAAACAGACTTTCTCAAATACGTGCCATAGATGGTCCCTACCCTATTTACGGAGAAATTGAAACCATCCCTGTGGATGCTGCAGCCCGATATCAGGATGAAGGAGGTGCGCTTGTAGAACAATCGGCTATGAAGCAGTTCAACCTGCAGGCCGGCGACAGTATTCAGGTCGGAAATTTTAAAGTTCCTGTATTAGGTGAGCTTATCTCAGTCCCCGGAGAAGCTGCAGCTTTCTCACTGATCGGCCCCAGAGTGTATCTGTCCAGAGATCTGCTTGAAGGTTCATCACTGCTCGATCGCGGGAGCCGTGTTACCTACAAAAGCTACTTTCAGTTTGA
>NZ_JAWLDW010000092.1:0-10815 GCF_041686455.1 Rhodohalobacter sp. | reverse complement strand
GCCGTTTTATTCGGTCTTTCCGGATCATCTGATTTCAGATCCAGCAGTTTCACATTCAGACCGGCGTTCACACAGTGTGCGGCAATCTGACTGCCCATCACACCGGAGCCGAGAACAAGAACGTTTTGGATGTTTTTAGTCTTGAGATTTGAGTCTTGAGTCATCAGTTTAGTCTTGAGTCGTGAGGGTTTTAAATTTGAATTACAATTAGAAAGTAGCATGAGCTAATAACTAAGCCCCGAATCTTCCTCAAGACTCAGGACTCAATACTCACAACTACTCATCCTTGTACATCGAATCAATTTCCTCTTTATAGTTTTCGTGAATTACGGGGCGTTTCACTTTCATGGTGGGCGTGAGTTCACCGCTATCAATGCTGAGGGCTTCTTCAAGCAGTACAAATTTTTTCACCGTTTCCCATGGAGACAAATCCTTGTTCGTTTTGTCTACCTCTTTCTGAATCAATCCCCTAACCTTATCATCTTTTGAATATGGCTTTTCCGGTGTGTAACCGGATCTTTTCAGCCGTTTTACTACGTTATCATACGCCGGAACAATCAATGCTGAACAGAATTTCCTTTGATAACCTATTACCACAATCTGGTCTATAAATCCACTGTTTTGTAGTTTATTCTCAACATTTTGAGGAGCAACATACTTACCCGTCGACAGCTTAAACATCGACTTTTTCCTGTCTGTAATGTATAGATACCCGTCATCATCAACTTTTCCAACATCACCGGTTTTAAACCAGCCATCATCATCAAAAACCTCCTGGGTTTGATCAGTTAGTTTATAGTATCCCTTCATTACATTCGGCCCCTTTACTAAAATCTCTTTGTCATTAGCGATTTTCACTTCCACGTCTTCCAGCGGTTTACCTGAAGTACCGACTCTCATATTTCCGGGTTTTTGCACACTAATCACCGGTGAAGTTTCCGTTAAGCCATAACCCTGCACGCAAATAACTCCTATTGCATTCATAAATCGGAAAACTTCCGGAGAGAGTGCAGCTCCACCACTTACAACACCGGACAAATTGCCTCCAAACATTTCCCTGATTTTACTGTAAATTAGTTTATCAGCAATCTTATGTTTGATAGCATCTAATCCTTTCGGAGGATTTTCCGGATCGTACTCTTCCGTTCTATAAATCGCCCAGTAGTAGAGATTCTTTTTCAAGCCACTAAACTCCTGACCTCTCACCTTTACGCCGGTTTGTACTTTCTCAAGCAGTCGTGGCACAGTTGCAAAGAAGAATGGCTTCACATGCAAAAAATCATCTTTGATCTCATCAATCGTTTCAATGAAGAAAATTTCACAACCCATAGAGATGTACATGTATTCGATCATCCGTTCAAACACATGAGAAAGCGGCAGGTATGAAAGAACTCGTTCTCCCTTAAAGCGCTTAACATCAAAAGGCAAGCGATCTAATGAGTACTGTACATTGGAAGCAATATTGTTGTGTGTAAGCATTACGCCCTTGGGAACACCTGTGGTTCCTGAAGTGTAAATTATGGTAGCCGTATCATCAGGGTTAACTGAATTTTTTAGTTCATCAAGCAGATTCGGATTCTCCTTGCCATAGGATTTACCCGACTTAATCACAGCATCAAACTGCTTTAACTTCTTGTGCTTAGAGGGAATGAATGAAATAATAGCTTTAACAGATTGGATGGCTTTGATCAAAGATTTTGTCTCTGAGAACATCTCATCATCTGAAACAATGTGAACTTTCGCCTCAGAATTTTCTAAAATGTACTTGATCTGATCGCCAGGCTGAGTAGAATAGATCGGAACATTGGCAGCACCTATACTCAAAATTGCCAGATCACAAATTAACCACTCTGTACAATTTTCTGCGTGAATTGAGACTTTATCCCCGGGCCGAACTCCCAACTCATACAATCCCATCGCAAAATGATGCGCTTTTTGGACAAAGTCTGTTTTTGATGTTTCAGTCCATTTCCCGTCCCGTTTTGTGACTGAAAAACGCTCATCTGAATAATTTTCCAATCCCTTGTAGAGTAGGTCGGCTAATGTTGTTGGGGAGTATTTCATAAGTCAAAACCGTGTTTTATTGACAAATAAAGGAGGTTAACACTGTTACCCTATTAATTTACACTTTCGAACGACTTTTAAAAATCCGATCCATAATTTATTTAGAAAATTCAGATCATTAACCGTATTTAAATAGGACAAAATATTCTCTGACCCCAAATGAAATAAAATTTTCTGCAATAGCTATGACAAACAGATCAGATATCGAAATTGAAGAAGACATCCGGGATAAAGCTCATATTATGCTTAATGGTGAATCCAAAAATATGGGCGACGCAATTGGTTTACAGTTTATTAAGCTTCATAGAACCGAGATGATTGCAGAGATGCCGGTCAATGAAAATACCGTTCAGCCATTTGGTATTCTGCATGGAGGAGCATCTGTTGCACTGGCTGAAACTCTGGCATCCGTGGGAGCATGGCTGAACCTTACTGATGACTCAAAAACAGCCGTTGGACTTGAGATTAATGCCAATCACATCAAGGCTGTTCGAAAAGGCCAAAAAGTGATCGGGATAGCCAAACCGATTCACAGGGGAGCACAGACACAGGTTTGGGAAACCAGAATTGAAACTGAATCCGGTAAGCTTGTATGTATATCGAGATGTACACTTGCAATTATTCAATCCAGAAAATAGAGCTGACAGATATCAGCTATTTATTTCGTGATTTAAAATATGCATCAGCCTGCGTTTGGCAATGGGGAAAATGGTGGTTTCAAATGGAAAATCAAGTTCGGTATTAAAAGCATAGGTTGCGGGGTTGGGTAACTCACTCTCTTCCCGAATCAGATCCAATTTAATGGAGCCGGGTGAAAGCTTTATGCGATCCTGATTCAAATATTTTAAAAACTGAGTTTTAATTGCCCTGTATTGATCGTCTGTGCTTTGAAAGATGGAGACTTCAAACCGAAAGAGATTGAGTGACTTTTTTTGGTTATCAGGCACAAAAAGATATCCTTCATCCTTATAGCTTGGGAGAATTCCCACCTGCTCAACGGTTAACTCACTCTCTACAAATTCATATATAGCCACTCCCTCTTCTATCACATTTTCTATACGAGGCAGTGCCCACTCAATCAGATCCTCCACAGATGAAATATCCGTACCACTGGTAAAAATCACTTCATGCTCGATCGTCCGATTTACCCAGTCAATCTTGCTAATTTTCTTCGGAAATTTAGTTCGCAGATCGTATATCCGTGCAATAATTTCCTTTAAAACTCGCCGAAGCTCAATCAGACGGCTCAAATGGGGATATATTTTATAGAACTGAAATTGTTCTGAATATTTTTTGAGTTCGCCCAAGATAATGTACTGTCTCTTTTCAAGGTCATCTTGTATACTGGTGAACAGATCTATAGTAAGGTCGTAATCCTTTTCCATACATAACCTCCTGAGATGATTTTTTGGAGTGGCTTTCAAACACTATTCAATTGAACGAGATTTGTCAAGAGTATAACGTTAGAATAAAAAAATTTATATGCTTCATGACAACGTTTTTTTATGATTCCCTTCCTTAACTTTGAACTGAATTTACTATATTGACGTTATGAAAATTGTAGCAAACAATCTGTTTTATCACTAAAAAAGCGCTTTTATGGATAGTCCCGAAAAACTTGAGGAATTTCAGCAACGAATTGATAACGGCGAAAAAATCGAACCAAAAGATTGGATGCCTGAACGTTACCGGAAGCAATTGGTTCGAATCATGAGTCAGCACGCCCACTCCGAAATTGTCGGCATGCTGCCTGAAGGAAACTGGATCACCCGGGCTCCCTCTCTTAAACGTAAGATGGTATTGCTGGCTAAAGTTCAGGACGAAGCCGGTCACGGTCTCTATCTTTACAGCGGTACAGAAACGTTGGGAATTAAGCGACAGGACCTAGTTGAGGATTATCTTTACGGAAACGCCAAATACTCCAGTATTTTCAACTATCCTACTTTAACCTACGCTGATATTTGTGTAATTGGCTGGTTGGTAGACGGTGCGGCGATTGTCAATCAAACGATGCTGGCAAAATCGTCTTATGGACCCTACTCCCGCGCTAATGTGAGAATTTGTAAAGAGGAAAGTTTCCATAAAAAGCAGGGTTATGAAATGCTGGCTAAAATGGCTGACGGGACACCAGAACAGAAAAAAATGGCTCAGGATGCCGTAAATCGCTGGTGGTGGGCAACACTCATGATGTTCGGCCCGCACGATACGGATTCCCCAAACAGTGCCGAACTCATCAAATGGGGTGTAAAAACAAAAACAAATGATGAACTTCGCCAACACTTTGTAGACCGCATGGTAATGGAAGCTGAAGCGATCAATATTGAACTGCCCGATCCGGATCTCACATACAATGAAGAGACCGGCCACTGGGAGTTTGGCGACATTCCATGGGATGAATTCTGGAGTGTTGTAAAAGGTGATGGCCCTATGAACCGGGAGCGTATGAAGGCCCGACGAAAAGCCTATGAAGAAGGCGAATGGGTTCGGGAGGCTGCCAAAGAGTATGCCCGGAAGAAACGACTACAGGACGAAAAAGCATCGTAATTACAAAATTCAGGAGCTAGAATTTTCACATGTTGGTAATGTAAATCTTGAACTCCTGTCTCTTTCAGCTGAAAAATTTATAAAAGACTATTCAAAACATGACAGAAAACTCTTCAGAGAACACAGAATGGCCATTGTGGGAAGTATTTTATCAGCCAAAAAATGGGAAACCGTTTGAACATGCGGGCAGTGTACACGCCCCCGATGCAGAAATGGCGCTTCAAAACGCTCGGGATACCTATGCCCGTCGAAATGAGGGAATCGCCTTTTGGGTTGTTCCGTCTGATCAAATTGTAGCTTCCACGCCCGAAGATGTAGGACCATTCTTTGATCCCGCAAATGATAAGCCCTACCGTCACCCACAATTTTACAGCGTACCCAGAGCGGTTAAAAAAAGAAAATAAAATTAGATTTGAGTCTTGAAATATGAGAGTTGAGACCTCATGACTCAGGACTCACGATTCAAGACTATCCATATGAGTACATTCGACACAATACCGAAAACACAACAGGAAGCTTTGGTTGAAACTCTGCTTCGGCTGGCTGATGACCGTTTAATTTTAGGTCACCGGATTTCTGAATGGGCCGGTCACGGACCTGAACTGGAAGAGGATCTCGCTCTGGCAAATATTGCCCTCGATATGATTGGCCACGCTTCGGCACTCTACACCTACACCGCTGAGTTGGAAGGCAAAGAAGATGAAGATCATTACGCCTATTTCCGTGACGATATCGACTTTAAAAATATTTCTTTGTGTGAACTCCCCCGGGGAGACTTTGCATTTACCATTGCCCGAATTTTCCTGTTTAGCGCTTTCAGTTACTTTCTCTATCAAAAACTGATTGAAACCGTTGAGGATGAACAGTTCAATGGAATGCTGCAAAAACACTTCAAGGAAATTAAGTACCATCTGCGCCACAGCCGTGAATGGGTTCTGAGGCTGGGCGACGGTACGGAAGAGAGTCATCAAAAAATTCAGGAAGCCTTTGATGAAATCTGGATGTACTCAGGTGAAATGTTTGACCTGGATGAAGCTGATCAGGTTGCCATTCAAAACAATCTTTTTGTCGATACGTCAGATTTTAGAGAAGAATGGGAGAAGCTGGTCGTTAATACATTAGAGGAAGCCACTTTGAATGTACCGGATATGGAACAGTATATGTTCTCAGGATCGCGACAGGGACGCCATAGCGAGCATCTTGGAAGACTATTAGCCGAAATGCAGTTTCTGCGAAGATCTTATCCGGATGCGGAGTGGAAGTAATTAGACATGAGATTTGAGTCTTGAGTCGTGAGATTCTCAAGACTCAGGACTCACGACTCAACACTATGAAAACAGATCAAACCATATCGAAACAGAATATCTGGTCGTACCTCGAGGAGGTGATCGATCCAGAAATTCCTGTTTTAAATGTTGTCGAAATGGGAATTGTTCGGGATGTTGAGTTTGAAGGAGATCAGGTCGTTGTGAAAATTACCCCCACTTACTCCGGCTGCCCTGCGATGAACGCCATAGAGATGACCATTCATGAAAAATTAACCGAAAAAGGGTTAGAGTCGTTTAAAGTAGTTACAGATTTCAAGGAGAGCTGGACCACCGATTGGATGACCGATCACGCAAAAAAGAAGCTGAAAGAGTACGGTATTGCTCCGCCTGAAAAAACCGGTGATGACTCCGACTTCCTCACATCATTAAAGGGTTCACAAAAAATAGTACCTTGCCCCTACTGTGATTCGATGGATACAAAACTGCAGAGTGAGTTTGGTTCTACCGCATGTAAATCCCAATACTATTGCAATGAGTGCCATCAGCCATTTGAACACTTTAAATGTATCTGATTTAAAAAAGATTCAACCTGTTACTTTTTAAAATTCACCGTTCTACATGTCTTTTATTTTATCATCCCTTGACCAAAATATTTTAACCCTCACCCTGAACCGTCCAAAGAAGTATAACAGCTTCACCGAACCGATGGCGCTGGAGCTTCAAGAAGCGTTACAAAAAGCTGAAGATGACACCATCCGATGTGTGATCTTAAAGGCGAACGGCAAGGCGTTCTGTGCCGGACAAGATCTGCTAGAAGTAGTTGAGAGAGCCAAAGATTCCAATTATGAACTGGCCGATACGGTTCGAACCACATATAACCCAATTATCCGGGCTATACGAAAGCTGGAAAAACCGGTAGTTTGTGCAGTTCAGGGAATGGCAGCCGGAGCAGGCGCCAATATCGCGTTTGCGTGTGATATCGTCGTTGCTTCAAAAAGTGCACAGTTTGTACAGGCGTTCAGTAAAATTGGGCTGATCCCCGACAGCGGCGGGACATGGTTTTTACCTCGGCTGGTTGGTTTAGCCCGAACCAACGTCATGTATCTGCTGGATGAGAAAATATCACCGGAACAGGCCGTTGATTTAGGATTGATTTACAAGGCTGTTGATGATGATAAACTTGAGGATGAAATCAACACAGTCGCTCAAAAGCTTTCCAAAATGCCAACCAAGGGATTTGGTATCTACAAGCGTGCCATGAATGAGACTTTCAGCAACAACCTGGATCAGCAATTGGAACTGGAGGCCAATCTCCAAACCATAGCCGGAAATACAGATGACTATAAAGAGGGTGTCGAGGCTTTTTTAGAGAAGAGAAAGCCTGAGTATAAAGGAAAGTAAAATCCTGAACTATTCGATTTTTGCATCAATTTATTTCAGTGGATATTTCACATAATCTGAGAATATTGTTGTCTTCAAGCCCCTGACCAGGCGATCATCTGCAGTCCACATTTCAGACTGTTTTTCAACCGCTAAGGCAATATATATTGCATCATAAATCGTAACTGGTAGTGAGATTGAAATATCGAAAGCCAGGTCTAATAAAATGTGATGATATACCACTTCTACAGAAATGTCTCTGACTAATTCTCTCTTTTGATGTACCTCATCGTTGCTTAATTCTTTCTTTCTGAATTTCTTCCCAATTACAGCATCCATTTCCAGATAGAACAGATCCGGAACTGCAAAGAGATCCTGTTTGGCCAATACCTTCTCAGCTTGTTCAGATCCGGGCTCAAGAAAAATCCATTTTGCTGCAATTGAGGCGTCCAGCACAACGATTTTCATCGGTTTCGTAGTTCACGAATTTCATCCACGCTGTCAGAAAACTGCCTCCCCTCCGCGCGATATTCTTCCAAAACCTCCCTTACTCTGCTTCGGGTTTCTTTAATATCAGCCTTTCCATATGCTTCCAAAATCATCTTCAACTCTGCCTGAAGTGACCTTTTATTTTCTGCAGCTCTCTTCTTTAAGCTTTCGAGCGTTTTCTCATCAATATTTCTAATCAGTACGTCGGGCATGGTTTCTCCATTTAGTTTGATATCATAATGATATCATAAAATAGCTAAATCTACAACGCTTGGTTTTGATGGCTGATTGCTTATTTTTGAATCAAAATTCAGAGTATTGTAAACAGATAAAATCATTTCATGAGTTTAGACAAACATTCTACAGTAGCTGTAATTGGAGCCGGAACGATGGGAACCGGAATTGCGCAAATTGCATCGACCTTCGGTCACAGAGTTCAACTTTTTGATATCAGCGAAGATCAGACTAAAGATTCAGAAAAGGGATTGGTAAAAATTCTTCAGCGGCAGGTTGAAAAGGAACGAATGACACAAGATGAAGTGGATGGAATCCTAAACAGAATTACATTTACTAATCATCTCAATTCAGTTGAAGGCTCGCACTTCGTAATTGAGGCCATTGTCGAAAATCTTGATGTAAAGCAAAGCACGTTTCAGAAGATTGAAGCATTAGTGGATCAAAAAGCAATTATCGCTACCAACACCTCTTCCCTTTCCATCGCCTCTATTTCATCTGCATTGGAACATCCGGAGCGTTTTTTGGGCATTCACTTTTTCAATCCGGCACCATTGATGAAACTGGTTGAAATTATTCCCGGTATATCCACCTCATCAGGTACTGTAAAAAAAGCTCGTTCATTAATCGACGCGTGGGGCAAAACAACGGTTCAGGCCAAGGATACACCCGGCTTTATCGTAAACCGTGTAGCCCGTCCTTTTTATGGTGAAGCGTTGCGAATTTATGAAGAAGGAGTTGCCGACCACGCCACCATCGACTGGGCCATGAAAGAGCTTGGCGGATTTAAAATGGGACCTTTTGAGTTGATGGATCTGATCGGCCACGACGTCAATTACAAAGTAACTGAATCTGTTTTTAAAGAGTTTTACTACGATCCAAGATTCAAACCGTCGTTTGCTCAGAAACGGTTGGTGGAAGCAGGTCGGCTGGGCCGAAAATCGGGAATCGGCTTTTACGACTATCTTGAAGGTGCAGAAAAAGTAGAACCGAACAAAGACAAGGAGCTTGGGGAAAATATCCTGAATCGAATTCTGGCCATGCTGATCAACGAAGCAGCTGATGCTGTATTTATGAATGTGGCATCCGTTGAGGATGTGGATCTGGCTATGACCAACGGTGTGAATTATCCGAAAGGATTATTGAAATGGGCCGATGAGATCGGTATTGATACGGTATATCACTGGATGAACACACTTCAGGTGGAATATCGTGAGGACAGGTATCGACCCAATCCGCTTCTGAAACGAAAATACAAGACTGAAGAGACTTTCTATGGAGACATTTGATCAGAAGCGGGCGGAAAAAATTGTGGCCCATATGATGGAAAACGATGAGTTCAGCCGCTGGATGGGTGTTAAAGTTCAGAGCGTGGGTGAAGGATATTGCAAAATCACCTGCCCCATCAAAAATGAGATGTTAAACGGATTCTCCGTAACACACGGTGGCATTGTGTTCTCATTGGCCGACAGTGCGTTGGCTTTCTCTGCAGCCACCTACGGCAGGGTCGCTCTTGCGATTGAAAACTCTATCTCATTCACTCAAAAAACTGTTTCAGGTGACCAGATCACCGCAGAATCACGCTGCTTAAACCTAACTCATAAAACCGGACTGTTTGAAGTAAAAATACATGATCAGGATAAAAACCTAGTAGCGCTGATGAAGGCAACTGTCTACCGTACATCTGATGAATTCCCTGTTTAGATATTCTGATAACTTTTTCAGCGATATTTCGTAACGTATCTAAATGGATTTAATTTAATTATTTGATGGGATTAAAGAACGAAACGAGATCAAAATACGATACTAAAACCTTCTACAAGGAATACGTGAGTGGAATGAACTCACGTCAGCTTGGCAAGGAGTTTCAATCTGATTCAGAGCGTCTGAAATCACTCTATTTTGATGCTCTTAGAGAAACTAATCCGAATATACCGCCTCAAAAAATTCCGGTAACACAGAAATTTCTGAGTCTTCTTTCTGCACTCACAAAACGTCTCAACCCTGTTCGAAGACTTGTATTTGGAGTTTCCGTAGTAAGTTTTGGCCTTCACTTTTTACTGAACTTTCTTGGATTTTACATCTTCCCGATTCAGCCTCTGCTGCTACCGATTGCCTTTCTCGGAATTCTCTTCATTCTTCTGATTGAACTGCTCGAAAAATCGGATGTACAGAAAGAGCTGGATTTTGCGAGAGACATTCAACTCAGCCTTCTCCCCCCTTCAGCTATGAAATGGGATCAGCTTGAAGCGCACTCATTTGCCGCCACAGCCAGTGAAGTAGGTGGAGACTATGTGGACATCATTAAATCAGACAAGGGAACTTATGTGTTTATTGCAGACGTCTCTGGAAAAGGGTTAAGCGCTGCACTCTATATGGTCCGGATTCAGGCACTTGTTCACCTAATAATCAAGAAACAAAACCCCGGTCCCAAAGACCTTTTCTTAGAACTCAATGACTATGTCAAGTCCAATAAAATGGATAAGACTTTCGTAACAGCTTGTGCTGCTTTTTTCCCTAAAGGTGAAGATCATTTCATCTTTTCAAGAGCCGGACATAACACACCCATCATTTTTAACAAAAAACTGGATAGTACTTTCAAGTTGAAAACCGAAGGTTTTGCCTTGGGAATGACATCTACGAAACTTCTTAACAAGACATTGGAAGAGAAAAAATTCCAGTTTGAAGCGGGCGACAGTCTGCTTCTTTATACTGATGGACTCGTTGAAGCTCGTAATAATCTGGGAGAAGAGTATGGAGAAGAGCGGCTGGATGGACTCATGTCTATTTATGGATCGCTGCACGCCAAATCAATTACTCAAAAAATTCAATCGTC
>NZ_JAWLDW010000214.1:0-2513 GCF_041686455.1 Rhodohalobacter sp. | reverse complement strand
GAGATGATCAATTCAGGAGAAATGAGGCGTGAACAACGAGCCAGGCGGTGGGAGTGAGTTTTTTTGGTTGACAGAAAATTTGATTTATAAGCTAGAATTAATCAAAGGGGTAACTTGTAGTTTTAAATTAAATATAGTTGATAATAGTGCGTAATAGAACGCTCTTACCGACCCGAAGGTTACATCAACTAAGAATAACTCATTAATAAACCATTGAAAATCGATCGATCCTCTTTTAGTCAATACTTGAAGATTCTGGCATATGTCAAGCCGTATAAAACGAAGCTGATTGTTGCGTTGATAGCATCAGTTTTGGCTACGCTTGTCTGGCTGGCGGTGCCGTTGGGTTTGCGAGAGCTTCTCGATGCTGTATTTGATGATGGCGATATGACCCTTCTTAACAGCGTTACGCTGGTACTCATCGGGCTATTTATTTCGCAGGCACTTCTCGGTTTTTGGGGGAGCTACTCGCTCGACTGGATCGGTGAAAAAATTGTTGCCGACCTTCGCAAGAATCTGTATGAGCACTTGAACCGTTTAAGTCTCAAGTTCTATTCGAATCAGCGTCTGGGTGAAATCACATCCCGTCTGACAAATGATGTAGCTGCTATTCGTGACGCCGTTACAGGTACACTTTCTGAGGGACTCACTCAGAGTATCAACCTGGTGGGCTCGGTTGTTTTGATGGTTTACCTAAACTGGAGACTTAGCCTGATTATCTTCATCACCGTTCCCGTCATTACACTGGCGGTTCGATATTTTGGTCAGCTGATTAGAAAGCTATCGCGTGAGGTTCAGGATCGTCTGGCGGATACCACAGCAATTGCCGAAGAGACATTGGGAGCGATTGAATCTGTGAAATCATTTGCACGAGAACCTTACGAAATCGGCAGGTATAACTCCGGAGTGGATACCCTTTTTGATACATCCCGAAAAAAAGTACTGTTTAGCAACCTGTTTTGGTCATCGGTGGGTGTTGTTTTTATGAGTACAATGATCGTCATTTTCTGGTATGGCGGAACAGAGGTGCTGGCCGGCAGACTCTCGGCCGGAGACTTGGTCGCGTTCATCTTTTTTGCTTTCAATATTGGGCGGTCGATGGGCGGAATGTCGAGGGTTTATACTGTTTTCAGCAGTGCTGTGGGTGCATCAGAGCGTATATTTGGCCTTCTTGAAGAGCAGCCCGGTGTTGAGGATCACCCAGACGCGGTGGAGTTGAGGGATGTAAAAGGAGCCGTTTCATTTGAAGATGTTTCCTTTAACTACGAGGAAAATCAACCCGTACTTCGCGATATAAACTTTTCATGCAAACCGGGCGATATTGTTGCATTGGTGGGCCCAAGCGGGGCAGGAAAAACCACACTGCTCAAACTCATCCCACGATTTTATGATGTACAGGAAGGTACTATTCGGTTCGACGGAACTGACATTTCAACAGTTACACAGCAGTCTCTGAGAAATCAAATTGCGATTGTTCCCCAGGATATTCAACTTTTTGGTAGTACTATCCGGGAGAATATCAGGTACGGCAGACTTGATGCTACAGACCGGGAGGTGGAAGATGCAGCGAGATTTGCGCAGGCACACGATTTTATCATGGAGCATCCGGATGGTTATGATGCTTTGGTTGGGGAGCGTGGTATTAAACTCAGTGGAGGACAGCGTCAGCGAGTGGCTATTGCTAGAGCCATTTTAAAGGAGCCCAACATTTTGCTTCTAGATGAGGCCACTTCATCACTCGATTCAGAGTCTGAGGCGGCTGTTCAGGTAGCGTTAAATCACCTGATGAAAAGCTGTACCACTTTTGTAATCGCACATCGGCTTTCAACCATACAAAACGCGACAACCATTCTGGTAATGGATAATGGCCGGATTTTAGAGAAGGGAACCCATCAGCAGTTGCTGGACCAAAACGGTCTATACAGGCGACTATATGATATTCAGTTTCACAAAGAGACGGTTACCGATAATGAAATCTGAATACGATAGATTTAAGAAATCCCACGCCGAAAACGCTCTCGCAGTTCTACAATATAGATAGCTAACTCATCCCGTACTTCTTTGGCTCGGCTGTAGTAATCGAGATACAATTCACGTTCAAGCAGCTCCTTTTCTCCGATCTCATAAAGGGCATCCAGCACTTTGTTTGCGGCGTTCAGGCCACGTTTACAGTTGGCGATGTTTCCGCCGATGCTGTCCCTATCAAATCCAAAGCTGAATCCGCCGGCAATTTTAGCCGGAGGAATCGTAACGAAGCGAGAGAACGTTTGAATGGATTCGTCGTTCCGCTCTGTGAAATCTTTGTTAAGCATCTTTTTGGCATCAACTGCAAAATCATGTGCTTTTTGATAAAGCGGTAGATCTTCAAACTGATCAAAATCGGTAGGCTCATAACCGGTCAGGCGTTTCCAAGCTTCCCCCTCTTCATACTCCTCGATGATAAATTCATCCGCCCAATTTTCACTTTCATCATCTTCGTCATCCAGAAGATGTGTCCAGCCCATCTGCTCAGC
>NZ_JAWLDW010000091.1:0-10914 GCF_041686455.1 Rhodohalobacter sp. | reverse complement strand
AGAGTCTTTCAAATCCCATAAGACACCCTTTTACTACTACGATCTCGGGCTGCTTCGCCGTACGCTTGAAGAGATCAAAACCCACGGCCTCTCAAAAGGGTATCACGTACATTTTGCTGTTAAAGCAAATTTCAATATTCCCATTCTTGAAGCCATCCGTGAAGCCGGTTTGGGCATCGACTGTGTGAGCGGGAATGAGATCAAGCGAGCCGTTGAAGCCGGATTTACCGGAGATCAGCTTGCTTTTGCCGGTGTAGGGAAAACCGATGAGGAGATTCAGACCGGTCTCGATCACAATATCTTCTCTTTTAACTGCGAATCACTTCAGGAGCTGGAAGTCTTGAATCATCTGGCGAAAAAGAGCGGGAAATCGGCCAACGTCTCCATCCGGCTGAACCCAAATGTAGAGGCCAAAACCCACAGGTATATCACAACCGGGCTGAATGAGAATAAATTTGGCATTACAGCTGACAAACTGCCCCGTTTGTTTGAAATGTTACCGGATCTCGAAAATATCAGCCTGACCGGAATCCACTTCCATATTGGTTCACAGATCACCGACCTGCAACCCTTCAGGGATCTCTGTTACCGCGTAAATGAAATGCAGAATCTTTTTGAGAAGAATGGAGTCCGTCTTGACCATATTAATGTGGGCGGCGGTTATGGCATTGATTACGAAAACCCTGACGAAAATCCCATCCCTGATTTCAAATCCTTTTTTGAGGTTTTTGACCAAAACCTGGAGTTGCGCGAAGATCAGCAGGTGCACTTTGAGCTGGGCCGGAGCATCATTGGACAGTGCGGAAATCTGATTTCCAAAGTGCTTTTCATTAAAGAGGGTGTAACCACTAACTTTGCCGTGATCGATGCAGGGATGACCGAGCTGATCCGCCCCGCCCTTTATCAGGCAAACCACCGGGTGGAAGTGCTCACGTCTAACAAATCACACAAAACCTATGATGTGGTGGGACCCATCTGCGAAACATCCGACACCTTTCAAAAAGGTATTCAGCTGCCCGAAATTGAGCGGGGCGACCTGATTGCCATTCGTAGCGCCGGGGCCTATGGCGAAGTGATGAGCAGTACGTATAATTTACGGGAAAGGGTGAAAGCAGTTTATTCAGAGTAGAATTTTAAACAGGAGTTTGGAGATGTGATTCTCATTAAAAATTAAGAGTCAAAACCTTTAACTCCTTACAGAAAACATGACGTTTTCCCACTGTTATCAGACATTGGCCACCCAATCAGTGTCGCATAAGCTCCTTAATAACAGCCTCTAATTGCAACTAACAGTAAAATCAGATATTCTGCGACAGGCGGGACGGTTTGAGTTCTGTCTTGTAATTAGATGTTAGCATACCATTTAATTCAACATCAATGAATTTTACTTTAGAAGCAGCAGTAATTGCAGCCATAATAGCTGCTGTAACCTCACTAATTACAGTTTGGTTACAGAAGAGAGGAGAAAAATGGCTTTATAATTTTAAAATAAATGCTCAGCATAAGCATGACCAACAAATTAAAATCAAGGACTCTATAGCTAAAAATAAGATCCAATTAATAAATGCTGCGGAAGAGTTAAATCACAGGTTATGGAATCTAATTTCAAATTATGATAAGGGATGGCATAAAGTTAATGGTAACTATGGTCAAGACGAGAAATATTATTTCAATTCATTTGTATTTAGGCTAACAAACTTTTTATGGTGGTCTAGAAAAGCTGATTTAGACTTGGAGTATTTTGATACAACTATAGCTGAAGACTCTGATTTATACTATGTGAAGTATGTTCGTTTTTTCACATTAACTATGTGTCAAACAACTCTATTTGATGAAATGGATTATGATACTGAGTATGCAGAGGATCATTTTTTCAAGCATATCTTAGAAGATGAGATAGCAAGCTTTACAGGTAACAATAATTCAATTAGCTACTCATACTATTTAACAAACCTACAATGAACTCATGCTGACCTTAAAAAGATTTGTAGATTTATTGATAATATCAGACCCGACACTGACAATTTAAGGTGGATTAGACTATACGCTTTACATCTTGCAATTATCAGTTTTTTAAATATCTATGGTTATGATTTCCAAAAGACCAATAGCTCTCAGATTAAACAAGTAATATCGGGAATGAAAAAGCATAAATATGGAGAATTAGGTTTGAAAAATTACAAAGTAATGCTTGAAAAGATTAACCTTCAAAATGAGGAAGAAACAAAAAAAATCTTGGAGCATTTCTGATGGTATGCTAACATCTTTAAAAAGGACTTTGTCAAGGGCATATAGTTTCTCCACCGTCAATTAACGTTCTCATTCATTCTCTTCAGCATTCTGACATTAATTGCATACTAATGGCAAGGCCGGTCATGTGATCTTAGCTGACGCTACTGGCGTCCAAACATCTTTACGGGCTTACTTCCGGCACTACGGCCGAATCTGTTCTGGATGAACCTGAACGATCCCAGATCTAAAACCAAACCAACAACCCATGTCCCAATCAAGCGGTGCGAGCTTGGCTGCTTTGTAAAAGCAGTGTCTCTGTTATGCGCCCGGGCTTATGGGTTGTGGCCAGTAGTTTTGAGTGGTAATTCTTGTCATTCTGCCTTTATATCCTTTATACTCTTCGCCCTTACTCAGCATCTGCCAGATCCCGAGTACTCGGGACCAGCTCTTTACCCACCACCGTTCGGGCGACATGTTTGCCGCTGCGCCGCTTCACTTTCTTGAAGTGTTCCTTTACCACCGGATAATCCCGATATGCGACTATGGCCGCCTGGTTGAAGGCGATGCGCAGATACCGGTTGCCATCTTTGTTTTTGCTGCGATGGCGATGTTTACCGCCCGAATCCTTACTCCCCGGTACCAGCCTGCAATAACTGACGAATTGTTTATCCGATGGAAACCGGGCAATGTCGCCAATCTCAGCCACCACCGTCCAGGCGCAGACCAGCCCGAACCCGGGAAGGACCTTAAGTCGTTCTACATTCTCGTGAAACCCGGTTTGTTGCTCAATGGCCTTCTCCAGGGCAATAATATGATTCTGTGTCAAACGAATCTGATCCAATAGCAGCTGTGCCTCCATCCATGCTACCTCCGGGAGTTGTTGCTGTAGAAATTCACCCAGCCGGTCCAGATACCGCCAGCCAACATCCTGAACGATCACATTTTACTTGGCGGCAACATGCCAAAGGCTGGACTGCAAACTTGAGCGGCGCTCGATCATGCGAAGCCGACCACGGGTGAGTTCGCACAGGTCACGCTGTTCTTTCCGACACTGATGAGCTTCGGGAATCAAGCCAACCCGAAGTAGATCTGCCAGCGTCCGTGCGTCCACGGAGTCGGTTTTCACCTTGGCCTAGCTAATGGCTTTAAGCATCTTGGCGTGGGCCAATTGCAGAGGAACATTCTTTTCCCTACACCAATCGGCCACCCAGTACCAGTAGCTGGTACATTCCACCACAGACTGTACCGGCTCGTTAAATTGCCGAAAAAACTGGCTTAGATTTGCGGGCGTATTGTTCACCTTTTCTTTCGCCAGCAACTTTCCGTTGTCATTTATTGCTACAAGAGTCATATTACGGCTATGTAAATCGATTCCTACGTGAATCATGACATCCTCCTTAGTTTGGTTAGTGTGGTAACTACAATCTAGGTGGGGACGTCCTTTTTGTAAAGATCAAGCGCTTTAACTGGGGACGCGGACGTGCCGTTGGTTTCCCTCCTCCGCCAAAGGCTACGGAGGGCAAGCCAGAGTTGCTTATTTTAACTTTTTAGTCGTTTATTAACTCATAATCTCCGCGCCCGTTATGCGCTGGGTCGTTAATGGCACTGTACCTCAAAATTATTCTGAAACCTAAATTCTTTTTTCTTTTGTTATATTAGGAAAAGACTCAAAAGCCATCATTATGAATAACCTCGAACATATCAAATCGCAGATCAAACCGATTCTAAAAAAATACGGCATCAAAAAAGCCGGAATCTTTGGGTCATTTGCACGAGGTGAATCTGTGGTTAACGATCTGGACCTGCTTGTCAAAATTGATAAAAAGATGAGCCTGCTTGAATTTATCGGGATTCAGCAGGAATTGGAAGACGAATTGGGGATGAAAGTTGATCTTGTGGAATATGAAGCCATTAAGCCAGCCTTGAAGGAGGAAATCCTCAGGGGTGAAGAACCTGTGCTATGAGCAAAAGAAAGCCAGATGTCTATCTTCAGGATATTTTAGAGAGCATTGAACATATCCAGAAATTTCTTGGTGGTGTTTCCGAAGATGAATTTTATGAAAATGTAGAGAAACAGGATGCTGTACTCCGAAGATTGGAAATTATCGGAGAAGCCGTTAAGCATCTGCCTGAAGAAGTTCGAGAAGATCATCCTGATATCCCCTGGCGCCAAATTGCCGGAATGAGGGATATCATTATTCATGAATACTTTGGTGTCACTCTTAATATGGTTTGGATTGTAGCAACTGATGATATTTTGGATCTCAAAACAAAAGTTGAAGAGATCATCAAATCTAACCAATAATCGAATCGGCCATTAACCAGCGGTTCGTGCGGACGAGTTTTCAGTTCAGGGTTTTGGGAAATTTCTAGCCTCACCGCACAACCGCCAAAACGTTATATCCTTGGTCTATCATCGGATGGCAAAGTGCAAGCACAAAGAGCAACACGACAAAGCTGAAGGCTAGTATATATTTTAGCAGTAGAAACATCATATCTGATTTGTTGACCTGGTTCATGTATCTTTTCGCAGGCTAAAAAATAAAAAAATTAGTTGGGACTATAGATGAACAGAAACCGGGGAATAGGGGTGCTTGCCATTAATTTGATTCAACGCAGGCAGTCGAAATGATCTATCTCGGTTTTGCATTTTTAACGGCTCTGTTTGAATCCCTCAAGGACTTGTCTGGTAAGTTTGGGCTCGGTCAGCTCAACGAGTATTTTATCTCATGGGCGATGTCGGCTTTGGCACTCCCTATTCTTTTGCCGATTCTTTTTTATGTAGGTATTCCTGAGCTGAACGGCACATTCTGGAAAGCGATACTGGTTGGTGGGGTGCTTAATGCGGTGAGCCTGGTACTTTACATGCGGGCAATCCGGTTGTCGGATCTGTCGGTCACTATCCCGATGATCACGTTCACCCCCATGTTTTTGCTGATTACCTCGCCGTTTATGGTTGGAGAGTACCCGTCAACAATCGGTGTTTTTGGAGTTTTACTGATCGTGGGCGGATCATATATGCTCAACATTCAAACGCGAGGGAAAGGAATCCTTGAGCCATTCAAAAGACTCTTGGTTGATCCCGGTCCACGTCTCATGCTTCTGGTTGCATTTATCTGGAGCTTTACCTCAAACATTGACAAAATTGGCGTTCAGAATTCGTCACCGATTTTCTGGTCTGTGGCCATGACAAGCTTCCTGGCTGTTTCCCTCTTCCCAATCATGTTGAAATTCTCTGATCACTCCAGGGAGAAGATCTTCAGTCAGGCCAAACCTCTGATTGCAGTTGGCATATTCAACGCCCTGACGTTTGTTACCCAAATGATCGCCATCAATTTTGTATTTGTAGCCTACGTGATTTCCATCAAGCGGGGAAGTGCCATTCTCAGCGTATTCTGGGGCCACCTTTTTTTCAACGAAAAAGGCCTGCGCGAGCGACTGGTGGGCGTCATTATTATGGTTGCGGGTGTATTTTTGATCACGCTTTCTTGATTTAAACTACAAAGTGGAAAAGAGCCATCGGAGGATTTACTTATTGAGGAAAGATTCGATTTTAAAGTCGATATTTTGCTCTAAAATCATCCGATAACTTTCTACTCCTACACCGATTAATTCCTCAACTCCACATGCAGATGATCGGCCGTACCGACGTGCCTGATGGTGCGAAACCCCATCAGTTCAAGTGAGCCGCGAAGTAATGCATTTCGCAGTATACCATGACCAATGGTTCGGATATCAACGGCATGAACGTACCCACTATCCTGCCGGTAGTGGAGTGACCTCCGGTTGACAGGCAGACCCATTCCGGCGTAATCCTCTTCAAATCGCTCGATATCTGTAATAACAAGGTCGCTTTCGGCGAGTGTTACTGTAGAGACTGCAACCCGTAAGATTGGATGCATTGAGCGGTAGACGCTTTGAACATCAGCGCTTTTGGCATTCATACTCGAAATGTAGAAGAGAGAGAAAAGTGAGAACCCAAGCACCATAGTGCTAACGCCAATTCCACCAAGTTTAAGCATTAATTTTATGTTGGATACCTTGAAAGAGAGTAGCAACAAGTAGAAACAGAGTAGAATAATTGTTGCTAGGATACCGCCGGTGAGTGAGCTCCATGCTCCCAGACCTTGCGTCAGGTTCAGGTAGACCGAGAATCGAATCAGCAGAAAAAATGGAAAAATAACCAGGAAAAGAAGCGCACTAAACCCAAGAGAAATAAGCAACGCCCAGCGCTTCCAGCTCCTGTTTTTTTTCTTCTGCTTTGATCTGACGGGGTAGGATTTATCACCGTTCTTATGCAGATTCAGCAGCCATTCGATATCCCGTTCCGAAAACTTTTCCATGCGCTGTTTCACGAATATTCAGCAGCTGTGTTTCGGGCGTCGGGGAGAAACCTGGTATATCCGAAAAAGCCGAGATTCAAAAAAACGGGTGAGATTCCTGAAGAGACCCACCAGCCATCTGCTTTAGAATAGATCGTATCCTATCAAAAACTTTTCAGTGTAAAACCAAATGTCAAAATTTTGTCCTGCTGTTGGTCGTTTTCGATAACAATACTTTCGTAAGATTGAAGATAGTTTATTCTAAAATTCAAAAACTTCCAGACAGGCATTTCCAATCCAATATCTGCACGCCAGCGAAAATTGTTTCTTTCTTGAAAAGAAGGCTGAATATAGCTTTCATGACTAATGATCACCCTGTCTGTAACCAGGTGTTACTTTCCACTAACCCAAAGAGTCCCCCGAATAGTATTGATGGACTTTGTCCCGTCATATTGTGATCGATAAAAGACTGCCGTTGCAAAATCCGTCTGTTCAACTTCACTGGTAACCTAAAGTTTTAGCCAGTGATGCTTGTTGCTTAAAATCTGAAACATAACTCCTGCCCCCACTAAATAGCGTAAATCAATTTTTCTTCGAAAATTAGTGCTTAAGAAACCCAGCACCAGCAAATGCACTTTCTTATCCGGATACAAATACAAAAAATTACGACTCAGTATATCCTCATCGGCCTTTTGATTCCCAAACTCCTGATAAACATAGGAGTTATTGGTTTTGAAAATTGATCTTTTCCATAGGTGAAAACTCAGCTCCGACTGTGCCCTGAAAATAACGGTCTCAACATTTCCCTGTTGATAAAAGCCCGTCATAGAAAGACTTGCTTTTGTCTTAAGTGTATCACTTTCATTGATTTGGGCAAAAAGAGAAATAGGACATAATCCTATAAAAAATAATAAGCTCGTTTTCATACAATATTGAATAAATAAGTTACCGCAGCTTATTTAATACAAAAGATAAAATTTTTTGATACGTATTCTGAAGTAATGAAGAGCGTTTTTAATACTTAGATTTTACACGGTATAAACTGAAAATAATTTGTTCTCTCATTTAAAATGATTAGGAGTTTAATAGTTGCAGTTAATACAGATTTAAATCGATTTGGTAATGCTTAGATTTGTAACAACGTAGTTTCAGCGAGCATGATATCCTACAGTCTGAATGTACCGAAAACTGTAAATTTGATGGGATATTCCGAATTGGATATTGATACACTTATTGTGGCTGAAAGCCGATTTTCAAGCAAAAATGTTGCAATGTATTTTCGTGAGAATAACCCAAGTAAACACTGAGCTAGGTAATTAACGTGAGTTCGACATAAGAATCTTGAATATGACTCTCACCTCCTGTCTAAGTGTATCGCTTCAAAACATATACATTTCATCATCTGAATCGCATTAAATTGGATAATTTATTTACACCACTATTGCAGATTGATCAATTTTCATATACTTTGATATAAAAAGTACTTTTTATGAAAGAACAGCGGGACTACATTCAAGACATCGCCGAGATCCGATCTATGATGGAGCGATCTTCTAAATTTGTTTCTTTATCAGGGTGGGCCGGAATTTTAGCCGGCATCTATGCATTGAGCGGTTCCTTAGCCGCCTATTCTCTATTTGGCTTTAACCCCGATGAACTCAGTTATACATCGCGCAATCTTTCTGACGTTATTCTTTTAGCCATTGGAGTATTGTTTTTAGCCTTGATTATGGCGATTTACCTCTCCCAACGAAAAGCCCGCAGCAAGAACGAAAATAATTGGAATACTACTTCAAAACATCTTTTAAGCAGTATGGCAATTCCGCTTTTGTCCGGTGGAGTTTTGATTATGATCCTGCTTTCTCACGGACTCACCGGACTGGCTGCACCTCTCAGTTTAATATTTTACGGACTCGCCTTGGTTAATGCCGGTCACTTTACAATCCCCGAAGTAAAAATAATGGGCATCGTACAGATCACTCTTGGACTTTTAAGTACTTGGTTCATTGAATATGGTCTGATCTTGTGGGCGATAGGCTTCGGGGCCGTTCATATTATCTACGGAATTTATATGCACTTCAGATACGAGCGGTGATTCAGCGTGAATATATCCTTCGATGATTTACATAAAGCGTTTGAGAGCAGGATCAGGCTGGGAATCATGTCTGTACTTGCAGTGAACGAGTCGCTCGATTTCACTGCACTGAAGGAGTTTCTGGAAGTGACGGATGGCAATTTAGCCACACATCTCAAAAAACTGGAAAAGGAGGAGTTTATCAGTGTGGAAAAATCCTTTATCGATAACAAACCGAACACCAAGTATTCCATGACTTCCAAAGGAAAAGAGGCATTTGATAACCACCTGCAGGCTTTGGAAGCCATCATAAAATCACAGAAAGAGTCATGACATCAGAACTAACCCAAAAACTAAAACTGCAAAAAATCTTCTCGATAGCAATCATCATCATGGGTATTTCACTGCTCTCATACATGGTCGTTGTGGAGGATGAACCGGGAGCCATTCCACTATTGATGGTCGTAATGGGAACCGGATGGTATTTTATAACAAGATCCAGAATAAAATCGCTACACAGGTAATACTAATGAACAAAGAACGAAACTTAATCCACTCTATAGTTTATCCGGCAGTTGCAACCGGCCTCATCTTATTGATTCCGTTCATTGCCATGCAGTTTTCAAATGAAGTGGTTTGGACACTCTCAGATTTTGCCATAGCCGGAACCCTTCTCTTCGGAACCGGGCTGACCTACACTCTTGTCACAAGAAAGTCAGGTAAAATTGCATACCGGCTTGCGGTCGGCTTTGCGCTTTTTACGGGACTACTTCTCATATGGGTCAATATGGCAGTAGGAATTATTGGGTCCGAAAACAACGACATCAACCTGCTCTACTTCCTGGTGATTTTTACCGGAATTGTCGGAGGGTTTATTTCGCAATTTCAGCCCAAAGGCTTGATGATCACATTGTTTGCAATGGCCATTGTACAAGCATTGATTGCAGTTACCGCACTGCTCACCGGTATGGGAAATACACCGGGAAGCTCTGTATATGAAATTATTGCCGTTAACGGATTCTTTATCACCCTCTTTATTGTGGCAGCGTCGCTTTTTCGCTACGCAGATCTGGATCGAAAGATTTCATAAATTTCTTTTGACTTTCAAATCATCCCAACCGTAGAGCTCACAAAAGAAATACTGCATCGTACATGCAAATGTAATTCATAGTAAAGGTCTATTTGAACAGGGAAAATAATTAAAATACATTACTTGTATTAACATGTAGTAATAGTTTGAAACAAATTAAATATAGACCATGGAAGACCAAAAACCTGTAGTAATGCCCAGACTTAACGAAAAGGCACCTGACTTTAAAGCGAAGACCACTCAAGGCGTTAAATCATTGAAAGACTATGAGGGAAATTGGCTTGTACTTTTCTCACATCCGGCAGATTTCACTCCTGTTTGCACAACAGAGTTTATCGGTTTTGCCAAAAATGCGGATAAATTCAAAGAGCTGAATACCGAACTGCTTGGACTTTCAGTTGACAGCACCCACTCCCATCTCGCATGGGTACGTAATATCAAAGAAAAATTTGGGGTAGAAATCCCATTCCCAATTATCGAAGATCTATCAATGAAGGTTGCCAATGCATATGGAATGATTCAGCCCGGCGCCAGTGACACATCAACCGTTCGCACAACCTTTATTATCGACGATAAAGGTATTCTCAGGGCAATGCTCTACTACCCAATGACCAACGGCCGCTCCGTTAAAGAAGTACTGCGGCTCGTCAAGTCTTTACAAACTTCTGATGAACACAATATTGCCACCCCTGAAGGATGGGAGCCCGGTGATAAGGTAATTGTACCTCCACCCGCAACTGCAGAGGAAGCAGAAAAACGCATGGAAGAGGGATATGAATGCGTTGACTGGTATTTCTGCAGAAAAGATCTCAACTAACCGTATCTAAATATCCGGTATATCAAGTTACAAGGGCAGGGATCGCATCCCTGCTTTTTTTATTCACATATCAATTTAAACAAGCTGAGCGGCCTCTTGATAAACAACACCATCCTTCATTTGATAGACTTTATCGGCAGAAAAGTAGATGCTGTTTTGGTGAGTAATATGGAGAACAGTTTTTCTATCTGTTAAACTTTGAAGTGTGTGCATAATTTCACCGGCCATCTCCCGGTCCAGGCTGGAGAGAGGTTCATCCAATATCCAGATGGGGGCATCTTTGAGAAGTGCCCTGGCCAGGGAAACTCTTTGTCGTTCACCGCCACTCAGCCTTAATCCAAGCTCACCTACTTGAGTACTTAATCCGTCGGGCAGAGTC
>NZ_JAWLDW010000090.1:2389-10951 GCF_041686455.1 Rhodohalobacter sp. | reverse complement strand
TACATCTCCTAAAGAACCTGAAGTAAATCTCGATCTGGCCAAAGAACACGGCTTAAATGAGGAAGAGTATGAAATGATTAAGAACTTTCTCGGGCGAATCCCAACATTTACAGAATTAGGAGTCTATTCTGTTATGTGGAGTGAACATTGCTCATATAAAAATTCCATTTTGGAGATCAAAAAGCTGCCGAGAGAAGGTGTACAGCTATTGGTAGATGCCGGTGAAGAGAACGCAGGATTGGTGGATATTGGAGATGGCCTGGCTTGTGCCTTTAAAATTGAGAGTCACAATCACCCGTCGGCCGTTGAGCCTTATCAGGGAGCGGCAACCGGTGTAGGCGGAATTCACAGAGATATTTTTACCATGGGCGCCCGGCCAGTGGCATCGCTTAACTCGCTTCGTTTTGGGTCGATGGAGAATCCTCGTGTTCGTTACCTATTAGATGGAGTTGTGCGCGGGATTTCTGATTACGGTAACTCTTTCGGTATTCCAACTGTAGGCGGCGAAATATATTTTGATGAAGCGTATGAAGGGAACCCGCTCGTGAACGCGATGAGCGTGGGAATTGTAAAACACGGCGAAACGGCATCAGCCATTGCACACGGAATCGGAAATCCGGTTCTGATAGTGGGTGCCAGTACAGGTCGCGATGGAATACACGGTGCTACATTTGCTTCGGAAGAGATCAGTGAGGAGAGTGAAGCCAAACGTCCAAGTGTACAGGTGGGTGACCCATTTACGGAGAAACTGCTGCTTGAAGCAAGCCTGGAAGCGTTGAAAACCGGCGCTGTTGTTGGCTTGCAGGATATGGGGGCTGCCGGAATTACCAGTTCCTCATCAGAGATGACTGCGCGGGGCGGAGATGGAATGAGACTCGATCTGGATAAGGTACCTATGCGTGAAGAGGGTATGACCGCTTATGAACTGCTTCTAAGTGAGAGCCAGGAGCGGATGCTTGTGGTTGCCGAAAAAGGCCGTGAGCAGGAGATTATTGACGTATTTGAAAAGTGGGATCTCAATGCTGTTGTAATTGGTGAAGTTGTTGAAGGTAATAAACTAACCTATATGAAAGATGGAGAGGTAAAAGCGGAAATTCCGGCCGACTCACTGGTTCTGGGCGGCGGAGCTCCACAGTATGAACGCGAAAGAAAGAAGCCGGCCTATATTGATGAAGTTCAAAGCTTCGACTTTTCCACAATCAAACATCCTGAAGATGTAAATGAATCTTTGCTCAAAGTGCTGGCTTCTCCAAATGTGGCATCCAAAAGATGGGTTCACGAGCAGTACGATACAACGGTTCGAACGAATACGGTCAATGCTCCGGGAGCTTCCGATTCCGGTGTCATTCGAATAAAAGGAACCAAGAAGGGACTGGCCGTAAAAACGGACTGTAACGGACGATATGTATATCTGAATCCCCGTCGTGGCGGACAAATTGCAGTTGCTGAGTCTGCGCGAAATGTGGTCTGCAGCGGAGCAAAACCAATGGCTATTACCAACTGTCTAAATTTTGGAAATCCTTATAAACCGGAAGTATACTGGACATTCAGTGAGGCTTTGGGAGGAATGGGTGATGCTTGCCGTGCACTCCATACACCGGTTACAGGTGGAAATGTGAGTCTGTATAACGAAAATCCAAAAGGTGCGATTTTCCCGACTCCTGTGATTGGAATGCTTGGCTTGATTGAAGATGTGGAGAATCACACCATGACGCCAGAGTTCAAAAACGAGGGAGATGTTATCTATTACCTTGGAGCCGACAGAAAAGGTTTGGGCGGTTCAGAATATATTAATACTGTACATGGGCTGACAACCGGAGATGCTCCTGAGCTGGATCTCGATATGGAAGTAAAGCTTCAGCAATCCGTTTTGAAACTGATTCACACCAAAATCGTAAATGCCGCACACGATGTGTCTGATGGCGGGTTGAGCGTCACACTTGCAGAGATGGCTATTCATTCAGGATTGGGTGCGGATGTATCTCTTAAAAAAATGAGCGGCGAGCTTTATGAACTTCTCTTCAGTGAAGCACAATCAGGAATTGTTGTAACGGTTCCAAAAGAGAATGTATCAGATCTGGAAAAAGCGATGAAAGATAGCGATGTACCTTTTCACGTATTGGGTACAGTTTCAGGAGACTCGTTCACGATCAATCAAGCTGTAAATCTTCCGGTATCTGAACTCGCTGAGGTGTACGAATCTTCAATTCCGGCCTCTATGGAGCAGTAATTTGGTGTTATGTTGATTCAATAATCGACTTTAAAAGACATACTCAAGATGTACAGTTATTATTTCACCTATTACCTGTCTCCTTAGCCGGTAAGGATTGGAAATATGCAAATAGTCCCTGCAGCTCTTCATCAGTCATGGTGCCAAAGACTTGCCAGGGCATATATTCTTTCGGTAATTCCCTGCCCTCAGGTGTAATACCGGTTCTCATTGTTTGCAGGAAGTCGTCTGCTGTCCAATTTCCCATTGAACCGGCAATTGTCAAATTGGTTGCAACCGGCCAATCCGGAGGCACGCCCGGTATTTTTCCACCCGAAAATCCGGAACCATGACAACCGGTACAGGTAGTGGCAAGATACTTTCCTAGTTCTGCGGGAGAACGTTCTGCCAGGGGTTCGGGAACCGGAAGATTGTGGTCGATCACCTTAGCCGGAAAGAGATGAATTTCACTGTCCAACAGATACATTAACCGATAGGGGAGATTTATTTTTGAATCAGGAAGCTCATTATCAACTGGTTCCAAGTTTCGGATATAAGCAATTAACGAGTTTAAATCTTTTGAATCGATCTGATTATACTCGTGAGACGGCATAAAGATGACGGACTTATTCTGTTGATTTACTCCGTGGCGGATGGATTTAATCAAGTCTTCATCAGTATAAATATTTCCAATTCCACCTTCCCCGCTTGTAAGGTTTGTAGCAATAAATTGTCCGACAATCGGATCTTTGATGAAAACAGCCCCTTCCAGATTTTCACCATGACAATCGATACAGCCCCGAATTGTCGCAACATGCTTGCCTCGCTCTAAAGATTCTGCACTATTGTCGATTTCCAATGGTTCTACTTCGACCCTGTATGTCCTGTTTCTATGGCTTTCCGTTATAAGATAAACTACTGATGATGCAATAAGCATGATCAGTATCAAAACGGCAATCGTTTTTAACCCCCATTTCACAAATTTCATGACCTAATCCCCCGCTAACTTGTTTGATGTGAATGCTTTAAGAAGTTTTATTCTACTTAATCACATGAACATCGGCAATACCATGAAATACTGATTTTTAAAATTTGCAGGTTCAGATAAAATGAGATAGTGGAATAATTAGGATACCAACGAACGATTTATTTTTCAATCGAATTGAGTGAATTAAAATTCAAACCCAAAAGAGAATTATGGAAGATAAAATTGTACTCATCGTGGGCGGGACAGGCGGAATTGGAAAAGCATCGGCAGATCTTTTTGCCAAAGCCGGCGCCAAGGTTGTATTAGCAGCCAGAGATAAACAGAAAGCTGAAGAGAAAGCCAAAGAGATCAACGACAATGGAGGAGAGGTGTTTGCTATAAAGGTGAATGTAACCGATCTGGGCTCAGTCTCCGATATGGCCAGGGAAGTAACCGAAGAGCTGGGCGATATCGATGTACTGGTCAATGCCTTCGGCTTGGGAATGATTCAGCCGCTTCTTGATATCAAACCAGAAGAGGCAAAAGAGGTTTTTGACGTAAATGTTTACGGCACATTTCTTGTAACGCAAACGGTTACCCGCTACATGGCAACGGCTAAAAAGGGAAGAATTATCATGTTTCCCGGAATACTTGGAAAAGCGGTTATGAGAAATTCATCCGTCTATTCTGCTTCCAAATATGCAGTAACCGGATTTACAAAAGCACTTGTTGAAGAGAATAAGAGATCAGGCGTTAAATTTTCACTGCTCTACCTTGGTGGAGTGGCTACTAATTTCTGGGAGAATCCAAATATCGATATGCGAGTACAGACAGATAAAATGTTGACGCCGGAGCAAGTGGCAAAAGCGGTTTATTACTCCGCATCGCAGCCGGATGATTCTGTATTGAATGAGATTACCATTCAGCCTGAATCTCATCAGATGGTATAAAAATAATCAACCTGACAGTGCATCCGACAGATCTTGGAGGATTCCTGTCAGCGTTGAAAATACGATTCCTTAATGACAGACGCTGTCAGGACTTTCGCTTCAGACGTTTACAGGTCCTTTAAAATTATCCGTAGCATTAAAAATCCGTCAGACCACTCCACGCGGTCAGACGGATTAACTAAGATATAATACCCATCTGACCGACATTAGCGGTCTGATGGATAATTACTCAAATAGGTATTCTAAACTCGTGTCACGACTCCAATTCGTGCCACGAGTACTAAGTGCTACGAATAATATGCTTACTCTCCAACAACTGGACACTTTTCAATAGCTGTTTTGTAACTCTTTCTGATGATCTCAATACCTTCATCAATCTGAGCTTTTTCTACTGTGAGTGGTGGACGGAAACGTACGGTTTTATTGCCGCAGCCAAGAATCATGAGGTTGTTGTTCATGCACTCTTTCACCACTTCATCTCTTGCATGACTATTTGGGAGATCCATTGAACAGAAGAGCCCTTTGCCTCGCGGATTTGAGATATGCTCAAATTCATCTGACAGAATCTGAATTTGCTCCTGCAGGTGCACACCTACAGTAGCCGCATTATCTATCAGTTTGTCCTCCTCAATAATCTCAAGGATGCGATCGAACCGGACCATATCTACCAGGTTGCCTCCCCATGTAGAGTTGATTCGGGACGAAACATGAAAGCAGTTGGTTTCGATGTCATCAATTCTGTCGCTGGCCAGGATACCGCAAACCTGTGCTTTTTTACCAAATGCGAGTATATCCGGTTTTACATAGTATTCGTGAGCCCAGAATTTTCCTGTCAGGCCAACACCGGTTTGAACTTCATCGTAAATCAGTAATGCATCAAACTCATCACATAGATCTCGCAGAGCCTGATGAAATTCAATTCTGAAGTGGTTGTCGCCGCCTTCGCCCTGAATGGGTTCGAGAAGTATACAGGCGATATCATCCTTGTAGGTTTCGAAATACTGACGAGCCTGAGCCAGCGCCTGAGCTTCTTCCATTTCCACTTGTTTCTTATTCTCTGCATTCAGCGGGAATGTAACAGCCGGGTTATGAATCCGCGGCCAGTCAAATTTCGGAAAATACTTCACTTTTTTGGGATCGGTATTTGTAAGTGAAAGAGTATATCCGCTTCGCCCATGAAATGCTTTGTCCAGGTGAAGGGCCTTATGACCTTTTTCAGTCCGATATCCTTTTTTGAAATTTTTCTGAACTTTCCAGTCGAATGCTACTTTCAAGGCATTTTCCACAGCCAACGCACCGCCGGAAACAAAAAACGCGTACGGCATGTAGTCCGGGATTCCGACTCTGGAAAACGTATCTACAAAGTGGGCCATCTCTTCGGTATATACGTCCGAATTGGATGGCTTGTTGATGGCTACCTGACCCAGCTTGGCAACAAAATCGGCATCACCAGCCAGTTTATCATGATTCATTCCCAATGGATTGGAAGCGAAGAACGTGAAAAAGTCAAGATAATCCTTGCCTGTGGCAGAGTCGTGCAGATAAGCTCCTTTACTTTTTTTGAGGTCGAGAACCATCTCATACCCATCTGCAAGAATATGTTTTTGTAGTGTTGAGCGTACGTTTTTTGGTTGAATCCCTTTCATGTAATGTGTCGTTTAAAATTTAATTTTTAGATCCTGTTTGATGGTAAGTAGAGGCTTTTAAGTTTTAAATTCAAGGAAAGTTTTTCGGATAATTTGGATGCACTTTTGAAGCTGCTCCTCACTCATGACCAAAGGTGGTGCAAACCGGATAATGTTGCCATGTGTCGGTTTTGCTAGCAAGCCGTTATCCTTCAGTTTAACGCAAAGACCCCAGGCTGTTGAGCTCTCGGATGAATCGTTAATTTCCACAGCATTGAGCAGTCCCTTTCCGCGAACAAGAGTTATTAAATTGCACTCTTCTTTCAGCTTGTTCATCGCTTCCCGGAATAGCTCTCCAAGCTTACGGGCGTTTTGTGCAAGTTTTTCATCCCGAACCACTTCAAGTGCGGCAATTGCAACGCGCGCAGCCAGCGGGTTGCCTCCAAATGTAGAGCCGTGCTGTCCAGGTTGGATAACGTCCATGATCTCACCATCAGCAAGAACTGCAGATACCGGATAGACGCCACCGGACAGGGCTTTCCCAAGAATCAGAATATCGGGTTTTACATAGTGTTCAGGCTGACGTTCACAGCTTCCCTGGCACGTACAATCACCGCAAACAGCAAGCAGAGATCCGGTTCGTGCAATTCCGGTTTGAATCTCGTCGGCAATAAAGAGGGCGTTGTATTTTTTACAGAGCGCAGCTGCTTTTCTTAGGTAACCTTCATCCGGAACCATCACACCGGCTTCTCCCTGAATCGGTTCAATTAAAAATCCGGCAATATTCTTCTCTTTAAGTGCCTTTTCCAGATCATCCAGATTGTTGTACTCAACCTTTACGAATCCCGGGGTATAAGGACCGAAGTTTTTACTAGCATCGTCATCATTAGAGAAAGAGATGACGGTTGTAGTCCGGCCGTGAAAGTTGTTCTCAGCTACAATAATCTTAGCTTCATTTTCCGGTATTTCTTTCTTTTCATAAGCCCACTTTCGGCAGATCTTGATAGCCGTTTCAACACCTTCGGCTCCCGTATTCATAGGTAGGATTTTTTCAAATCCGAACATATTGGTGATAAACTGCTCATACTCGCCAAGAACATTGTTATAGAATGCCCGGGATGTGAGTGTAAGTGTCTCCGCCTGTTTTTTGAGAGCTCCAATAATATGGGGGTGGCAATGACCCTGATTTACTGCAGAATAAGCCGAAAGAAAATCGAAATATCTGTTGCCTTCCGGGTCCCAGACGTATACACCGTCGCCTTTAGCCAGAACAACCGGCAGTGGATGATAGTTGTGGGCACCGTATTTATCTTCAAGGGCAATGGCTTCTTTGGTGGAAAGCATATATTCAGAAAGTGGTTTAGAGTTAATCGTTGTTGTTAAGATAGTAAATACCCCGATTCGGAGCGACAGGTGGCGATTTACTTTACAAACTGAGAGAGAACCATGTCTATAAGTTTTAAAGTTGGAAGTGAGGTGAGAATCGCGCAGAAGAAGATTAAATTTGGCCCGGGTCAGTATAACCTAAAGTGCAGGTTTTGAGAGTAGAAGGGATGGAAAAGGAGAGTTTGTTTTATTATTGTTTTCCCATAATACTGTGTTTCGTCCTAAAAATATGTTGACAGATTTCAGGTGATTTTCTAAAGCCGATGGAGATTTTCTTCTTTGGCTTTATTATGAATATCCCGTCATCGAATAAGTTGACACAAGTTTGACTTATTCATGAATAACAGAGCTGACTCACATAGAATGCGTACCCAACGCAATTACAACCTGGTTTTTAGTTAGGAACTATTTTCTTCTGGTAAATTAGGGGTAACACGTACACCTATCTATATTACTATCACAAAAAGCACCCCAAAAATAAAAAAGAGAAGCAATAGCAACGGGGAGGTCAGTGAAATTGATTTATTGCCATTAAAAAAAGATTGTAACGAATCTGCTCTATACTCTTCAAACTACCTCAACTTGAAATGTAAGATTATGGAAAAAGATGACATAAAAGGCACTGTAGTTATTGTTGAAGACGACATGATTCTTTCTATGGTTGCGGAAAGAGTTGTAGAAACGCTCGGTTTTAAAGTTGTAGCTAAGGCTGCCAGCGGTGAGCAAGCAATAGAAAAAATAAAAGAGCATCAACCGGATGTGTTGTTGATGGATATTTTTCTTGAGGGGAGTATAGATGGAATTGAAACTGTAAGCCGCATACGCTCTTTTAGCAATGTGCCGGTTATCTATGTTTCCGGCAATTCAGACAAAGATCACATGGCCAGAGCCAAAAAAACAGGCTATGTAGATTTTCTTTCCAAGCCCATTTCACAGAGCAAGATTATTCAGCCCATGGAAAAAGCGATTCAGATAAGCCTTGAGTATGATATTAATCAGGCAAGTTGACCAGAGCCTCAGTTTCTATCACCTTTCTTATGAATACTGCACACCTCAACTTATAAGGAGTAAATTTTTTCGAGATATATCCTTTAATATTTGCCCACTTTACCAATAATTGAAAGGTTGTCTCTTAGACAAGACGAAGATTATCTAGTTTTTTATTTAAACGCGCTTCCTGCATAGTCACTAACATTTATATTCAGCAAATCAGCATATCGTTGAGTGGTCTTAACATCTGCATGTCGCAGTAAACGTTGAACAGTTTAATTAGGAACTCCGGCGCATCACAGCAAAATACAGCAAGTATGCCGGCGACTCTGAATATGCTTAAGCTTATTTTGAAGGAGTTGGGTGTCTGGACTTGATAATGTTATATGAGGCCTACTCAGATTGGAGTGCAGGATGTATACAGTAAACATGATG
>NZ_JAWLDW010000090.1:0-2289 GCF_041686455.1 Rhodohalobacter sp. | reverse complement strand
AAATTTTGTCGTATTTGTCCGAGTGCAGGATGTATACAGTAAACATGATGTTGTAGCTTAAAACAAGAAAAGCCCAACTGCGTGAGCAATTGAGCTTTTTTAATAGTGGCGGGTTCGAACTTACGTCCGCCTCAGGCGGATATGAGCCCGACGAGCTACTTCTTCAATAGATTTTCATGGATCCATTTCCGACCCTGTCCGCCCTTAAGCATTTGTTCTCTTTTCATGGCATCAGCCTTGGTTTTGTACGATTCAGTATGAATAATTTTCCATGGACGATATTTAATTGTCCAGCCTTTTGTGGCAAGTTCGTTGTGAGCTTTGAGTCGTTGCTGAAGGTTGGATGTATAGCCGATATAAATTTTGTCGTATTTGTCCGAGTGCAGGATGTATACAGTAAACATGATGTTGTAGCTTAAAACAAGAAAAGCCCAACTGCGTGAGCAATTGAGCTTTTCTAAGAGTGGCGGGGGTAGGATTCGAACCTACGACCTTCGGGTTATGAGCCCGACGAGCTACCAGCTGCTCCACCCCGCGATTTCAATATGTAATGTTGAGTTCTATAGATGTCATTACCATCTCTCAACTAGACTCGTAATGTAAGGATTAATTCTTAATTATGTCAACATTAGATTGGTATTTATTTGCAAAGCTATATGGCGCTAACGACGGGCGGTACCCAATCACTTCCCTGTCCAAATCTAATCCACATCCAAATTTGAAGCTCATCAACATACCTCTTACCTTAAGGCTTATCAAAAACCAGAAGAGCAACTTTTTCAAACTGACTATAAAAAATTGTCATGATTGAGTACACCGATGAACAGCCAACTGTAACGGTGTCCCATGCATCCGGTTGATTTATTCATTTTTATCTTCTACATCGTAGGCTTACTTGGTTTTGGTTATTTCTTCTTTCAGAGAAATAAGAGTGGAGACGACTACTACGTAGGTGGCCGAAAAATGAAGAGTTATCATGTAGGTCTGTCGGTAGTTGCAACAGACGTGGGAGGCGGATTCTCCATCGGCCTGGGTGGTTTAGGTTTTGTGATGGGCCTATCAGGCTCATGGATGCTATTTACCGGTCTGATCGGGGCATGGCTTGCAGCAGTTTTTCTGATTCCAAAAGTAAAACAGAACCGGGCGTTCGATAATGCATACACATTTCCTCAAGTTTTCGAACACTACTACTCACCAAATGTAGCATTGGTTGCTGCAATTATCTCAGCAATTGGCTATGCCGGATTTACGAGTTCTCAAATGCTTGCAGGAGCTAAACTGGCCAGTGGTACATTTGCCGATCTTGACCAAATGACGGCTCTTTATATTATGGGATCGGTTGCTGTTATTTATACCGTATTGGGCGGATTAAAAGCTGTAATATATACTGATACAATTCAGTGGGCACTGCTAATGTTTGGGCTGGTCTTCATCGGGGTGCCGATTGCCTACATCGAGATAGGAGGAATAGAGGTCATTCGGGCTACAGTGGCACCGGAAATGCTTTCTCTGACAAATGTTTCGTGGCAGGATATTGTCTACTGGGCAGTAACCATTATCCCGATATGGTTTGTAGGAATGACGCTTTACCAAAGAATTTATGCCTGCAGTGATGAAAAAACCGCAAAACGAGCCTGGTATCTGGCCGGTATTTTTGAATGGCCGATCATGGCATTTTTGGGTGTTTTACTGGGACTTTTTGCAAAGGTGGGAGCAGACCAGGGAATGTTCGAATATCTTGGAGCAGCCGATATTTCAGATACAGACCCGGAAACCGGCCTGCCAATGTTACTGCGAACCGTTTTACCGGTTGGACTTTTGGGTATAATGATGGCGGCTTATTTTTCGGCTATTCTATCAACTGCCGATAGCTGTTTGATGGCTTCATCAGGAAACGTAGTGACAGATATTATCGGCCGATTTACACCGTTTGATTCTGATAATCCAAAATTTGTCCGACTGTCTCAGATAGTAACTCTGATAATAGGTGCACTGGCTCTTCTGCTGGCGGGAACAATGACCAACGTACTGGATTTAATGCTTGACTCCTACTCCTTTATGGTGTCCGGGCTTTTTGTACCTGTGATTGGTGCGCTATTCTGGAATAAGAGTACTCCGGCCGGAGCTATGACAGCTATGCTGATAGGTGGTTTTACAACAATCGGCTTGCGATATTCCGGTGTAGAACTGCCCTACGAGTTAGATCCGAATGTTTTTGGAATTACAGCCTCTGCAATATCATTTATCGGGGTGAGTCTGCTGACGAATGAAAATAAAAATGATTAATTT
>NZ_JAWLDW010000089.1:0-11003 GCF_041686455.1 Rhodohalobacter sp. | reverse complement strand
ATCCTCTATATAGTCAAGCTGCGGACTTTCATAGCCATTTAACCAAGGTAAAATCGGAATTCTAAGTTTTGACAGCGCCATGCCCAGACTCCACTCACAAGTCTCCTGAGTTCTCCCTGTTTCACTCTTACGGCTTCTGAAATGAGTCTCATCACACTTTGAGAGAAAGTCTGATGCCGTTTCACATACCTTTTGGGTTATATCTTTATCAGCTGCATACATCAAACCGGTCTGAACTCGGTTGAGGTAGGTTAATCCAAACCTTTCCAACGTTTTTTTGCGACGTTGCAGAACTATATCAGCTATAATTCCAATTCCTTTCGGTCCACCAAAAAATCCGTCTGCAATGTGATTTCCTGAAATTGTGAACCTATAGGTTCCGAGTCTTTTCCATAAATATTTTGGATTTTTGCACCATACGATATCACTATCCATATACAGGTTTTTTTCATATGGCATGAATTGGTAAATATTGTGTTTAAAACCTGTAATAGACCGATTTTTTGAAGGAAGAATTTCAATTTGATCAAATAGATCTGAAAGGTCACTCTTCTTTAAAATTTGAATATGCTCATCTGAACAGTAAAGGGTAACCGGTCTGCTTTTATCGTATCTCCTAAGCGTACTAACACTGGCTAATACATGACGCAGATATTTTTGGTCTCCATAGGAAGTGTATACATATCCTTCTTTCTTTTTCTTTATTTCAGCCATTTTGTATTCAAAGAGTCTATCTCAATATCTGGTCTAATACTTTTTCAGGGATATTGTATGGTTTATTTAATCCTCATTTCGTGATTTTAGTGATAAGTCTTAAAGGTCTGCATCAAAATTGTCTTCTGAAAGATCTTTATATTATAAAATTATTAACACTGAATTCCGTACTTCTAAAATAACAGGTATTTTAATTTTTAAATGGGTTACAATAATCGTTCATCATTTGATGTAGACGCCGTTATTACGTGGGTCGATGGAAATGATCCGTCTCATAAAGCTAAACGAGTAAACGCTCTTAGTGGCTTAAATGACAAAATTTCAAACAAATTATCAACTGGGCATCTTAAAACTCGATTCCTGGATAACGGTGAACTTTACTACTGTGTAGCTTCCCTGCGTAAATACGCACCCTGGATCAGGAATATATATATAGTTACTGATAATCAGGTTCCCGACTTTTTAACTCCGGAGATTCAACAACAGTACGGTATACACATTGTAGATCATAAAGAGATTTTCAAATCCTATGAATGGGCATTACCGACTTTTAACAGTTTGACCATTGAAACCGCAATTTGGAGAATTCCTGATCTATCTGAAAATTTCATCTATCTGAATGATGATTTTATTCTCTGTTCGCCCGTAAATAAGAGTGATTTTTTTCAAAATGGTAAAGTTGTTCTGCGTGGAGAGTGGCGGAAAATGATCTCTTATAGTCCGCTCAGAATAAAATTAAATAATCTATTCAGCAGGTTGGTTAAGAAATTTTTAGGGATTACAAGGTCACTAAACCTTTTAATTCAAATCAGATCAGCTAAACTAGCCGATTTTAAAAAGAAATATTTTTACAGCCCTCATGTACCCCACCCTATTCATTTAAAAACGGTGGAGGATTTCTATAAAAGTAATCCTAAGATTTTTGAGGAGAATATTAAATACCCATTTCGAAGTACAAATCAACATACTATTCAATATCTCGCCAATCATCTGGAGTTTAAAAAAAATTCGGCAAATGTGATTCCACCCGACGATGCCCTCATGATAAATGGAGAGACAGACATCAAATTCACGATAAGAAAAAAAGTTGAACGTATAAAAAATGGAGAGATCAAGTTCTTATCCCTCCAGGGTTTTGAGTCTTTAGGAAAACAATCTCAAAAAAATATTCGCGATCTGCTTAACCAAATAATTCCGCCTCTAAAATAATTATAAACGTACGTAAGCCGGTTTATTTAGTTCGTGAATCAGGTGTATCTATCTTCCCCTAAAGGATATTCTGCATGATTTTAATCTTGATATGAGCAGATTTCTTCATGGATTAGACTTTAAATATTTAGTAAAAAAAGAGAACTATCTACGTTCCGAGCAAAGTGGAATGTCTAAGTATTCAGGTACTTGGAATTAAAATCAATTTAAAAAAGCACCCAATGAATCCATTAAGTGCTTTAAGTAAAAATGATTAAAATTTTCGATTATGCCCGGGCTGCTCTTCGCCTTAAGCTTTCAAGAAGTGCGTCAAATCCACGCTCCCGTATAATACTTTGAAACTGTCTGCGATAAGATTCAGCTGTAGAGACATCATCAATACTCATATCGGTTATTTGCCATTCACCGTCTTGAAGCTCCATGTCATAGTCAACGGAGGTTCTTACATTATCCATTTGTGCCGTAGTTTTAACATTAGCAGTTCCATCATTTACAGTGATGTCATTGTAAGTAACTTCTGCACGATAAATATCCAGTCTGTTCAGCGAATTATCACGGATAATTGTTGAGAAAAGTGAGACAAACTCTTCACGATCCTCTTCAGATATTTCTGTATATGTATCCCCAAGTGCCGTTTCCGACATTGATCTGAAATCAATCACGTCATTGATGATATCTTTCAGTCTGTCGCGTTGCTCCTGGGTATAGTCATTACCTTTCGGACCCAAAAGTTCTTTAATCTCTGCATCGCGCTCATTCAACATTTGCTGTATCTCATCGGCTCCGTTCTGTGCAATACCTACATTCAGAAAAAGAATCGTGGAAAATAAAAGTGTGATGATAGTTTTCATTCTTTACCCTGTATTAATTTATACTCAATTGTTTAACTGTAATTCCAGAAGCCCTATAAAGTTCCGCTACTTTTTTATTCAAATCGAATACATTTTGTTTCAATTCTACTCGTAATTCTAACTCTTTCTGCATCGCGTTCAGTAGTTCTTCTACATCACCAAAGCCAATATCATAATTTAGCTGTTCATGGCGAACCCAATTGCGTGCCGTAGAAAGAGCTTCATCCGTTTGATTAGCCCGGACTTCAGCAACCGATGCCTGTCTATACGTTTCATTCAACTCAAGATAAATGCCATCCATCAGTGCGTCTTTCAAATCACGAACTCGGTTGTACTCGATATCGGCCCGATCCATTTGATTTTTTATTGATTTGAAGTTTAAATTCTGGCGTATACCAAATCCCACAGCAGCAGATGAATAGTTAGTATTGTTAATAATAAACGGATTTGTCTGTCTCGGTCGATTGGGGGTGTTGGCATAACTACCGGATATGCCAAGGAACAGAGCCGGAAACTGTTGTGCCTTTACGGCTTCTTTTCCCTTGGCCCTGGCTTCAATTCCTGCATCCACACCCTTCAGCTCCGGTCTGTTCTCTACAGCAGTCTGCTGATAAAAATCATAGGGTTTAAGATCAAATGCTACTGGGTCAAGAAAACTCTCTTCCGGCTCATATATGACATCTTCACTACCTCCCATCACATAGTTCCATATACGGGTAATGGAAGCCAGGCTCTCTTTTACTTCAGATTTTTGAGTTTCAAATTCAGTTTTAAAAATTTCGAATCGAAAAACGTCGGCTTCTTTAAGGTCAGGGTCACCGTCTTCCCGCATTTGCTCAATCTGGCTCTCTACCCTGTCTACCTGCTCTTCTGCATCAGCTAAAATTCTATTTACTTCGAAGGCGAGCAGGTAACTGTAGTAAAGCTCAAATAGCTGAACCTCAGCTTCAGCATTTACTGCACTAAACTGAAATTCTGCGGCACGAGCGCCGGCTTCAGCTGCTGCAATGGCATTATCAATGGCTCCCCAACTGTATATAGGTTGAACAGCACTAATCTCTGCACGAGTAAAAATGGCCCAGTCTTCCCAGTCATTTTCAAGGTTCGGATCTAAATAGAACTCTCCTTCCGAAAGTCCTTCAACTTCACTTTTCACACCTGGTACTACACCGTGCTGGGAATTAAATTGAACTCTTGGTAGTATTCGCTGATTTCGGGCCTGTTGAACACGATTCTCAGACATACTCACTGAATGTCTTTCATACGATACCTGACCGGATCTCTCAAGGCCGCGATCAATAAATTCCTGTAAATTAACTTTTAATGTATCTTGTCCCTGAGCAGACGTAATTAAGAAGGTGAGAAGTAAAAAGCTGATATATAGAATTCTTTGCACGATAATTATTTCTATTTATTTAAAGCACAATAAACAACGAACTAAAGGCTATTTTATTTACTGAACTTAACTGTTAAAACAGATCACTGAACATTAACGATTCAAAACAAAAAAAGCCTCTTTAATCTAAGTTAAAGAGGCTTGAAAATAAAGCGGAGGGAGAGGGATTCGAACCCCCGGAGACTTGCGCCTCAACGGTTTTCAAGACCGCCGCATTCGACCACTCTGCCATCCCTCCGTTTATGCATCTTCAAGTGCCGCAGCACCAGAAACAATCTCTGAAATCTCGGTCGTAATTGCACTTTGTCGAGCTTGATTGTACTTCAATTTAAGCTCATCCTTAATCTCTTTTGCATTTTCAGTAGCGTTGTCCATCGCTGTCATTCGTGCTCCCTGTTCAGAAGCATTAGATTCCAACACGGCTCTCCACAACTGCATGTTTAAATGTACGGGAAGCAACTCATCGAGAATTGCCTTGTCATCAGGCTCGTAAATATAGTCAATTTCATTAAGATTTGAAGAACTTTCTTCCTCAAATTGATCCGTTTTCAGAGGTAAAATTTCATCCACTAAACGGTTTTGAGAAATTACAGATTTGAATTCGTTAAAGGAAACCAAAACTTTATCATATCTGCCTTTAATGAACTTTTCTGTCGCTTCACTCATAATATTCATTGTGGTTTCGTAATTCAAATCATCGAAGAAACCTACATAAGAATCGACTACATTATAGTTTCTCTTTTTGAAGAAACCATCAGCTTTACGGCCAATTGTAATAAGATCCAATTTATTCTCACTAAGGTAGTCTGAGAAGTCTTCACTAATTTTCTGTTCCACCAGTTTGAACAGGTTATTATTAAATCCACCGCACAAACCACGATCAGATCCAACTACAATTATTAGAACAGAATCTACTTCTTCGGGATTACGAAGAATTGGATTATCACTTTCAACTCCGTTAATCAATCTTGAAACCACACTCCGCATTTTTTTCGCATACGGTCTGGTCGCAATGATACGCTGTTGAGCTTTCCTCAGCTTAGCCGCAGCTACCATTTTCATAGCTTTAGTAATCTGCTGAGTATTCTCAATAGATGAAATCCGGTTTCGTATATCGCGCAGATTAGCCATGTATTACTCCTCAGAAGCCGCTAAAAGTTGATCAATTGTACTTTCTGCAGTTTTAATTACTTCTGCCCCAAATGTATCAGTCAGTACACCGGAACCTGCTAATGTTTTCATTTGATCAGAATATTTAGCTGCCATTGTTTCAAGGAACATATTTTCGAATTTTCGAATTTGATCAACTGCAAGTTTATCAAACAGACCTTCATTGTTCACTTTAAGCAAAATAATTTGCTGCTCAACAGGCAGTGGTTTGTATTCTCCCTGTTTCATAAGCTCAACGGTACGTTCACCACGTTTAAGCTGCCTCTGTGTAGTAGCATCCAGATCCGATCCAAACTTAGCGAATGCTTCAAGCTCCCTATATTGTGCAAGATCCAGCTTCAAAGTACCGGATAGTTTTTTCATCGATTTTACCTGAGCAGATCCACCTACACGAGAAACTGAAATACCAACATCAATCGCCGGACGAACACCGGAATTAAACAGATCAGTATCGAGAAAGATCTGACCATCTGTAATAGAAATAACGTTAGTCGGAATATATGCAGAAACGTCTCCGGCTTGTGTTTCAATAACCGGAAGTGCTGTTAAGGATCCGCCGCCTTTCAAATCTGGTGCTAACTCTTCTGGCACGTTATTCATTAATTTCGCTACGCTATCATTGTCAATGATTTTTGCAGCGCGCTCCAACAACCGACTGTGGAGATAGAATACATCACCAGGGTATGCTTCACGTCCCGGTGGTCTTCTAAGCAATAGTGATAATTCACGATAAGCTACTGCTTGTTTTGATAAATCATCGTAGATAACCAAGGCGTGACGTCCGGTATCCCGGAAATACTCTCCGATGGCTGCACCCGCAAATGGAGCAATATATCTCATCGGCGCAGAAGAACTGGCAGGTGCCGAAACAACAACTGTGTAGTCAAGTGCACCATTCTCTTTCAGTGTATTAACAATAGAAGCAACAGTAGAGCCTTTCTGACCAACAGCCACATATATACAGTATACCGGTTTATCAGTATCCTGGGTGTACTTTTGGTTAATAATTGTATCCAGAGCAACCGCAGTTTTACCGGTTTGTCTGTCACCAATAATCAACTCACGCTGACCACGGCCTATGGGTATCAAAGAGTCAATCGCTTTAATACCTGTTTGAAGCGGTTCTGTTACAGGTTCACGATAAATAACACCTGGGGCTTTTCTTTCAAGAGGAAGGTTTATAGTATCTCCTGCGATGGCTCCGTTCCCATCCAGCGGTCGACCAAGAGGATCTATAACGCGGCCCAAAAGACCGTCACCGACTGATAGAGAAGCAATATTTTTTGTTCTCTTTACAGTATGCCCCTCTTCAACAGAATCAGATGCACCAAAGAGTACAATACCTACATTATCTTCCTCCAGGTTAAGTACCATACCTCGAACAGGATTACCATCTCTGTCTTTTGAATCAGGTAACTCCACCAATTCACCGGCCTGAATTTTGGAAAGTCCGTATGCACGTGCAATACCATCACCCACTTCCAATACAGTACCAACATCATAGGTATCAGTATCATTACTGAAACCTGTAAGTTGTTTTTTTAAAATAGCCGAAACTTCGTCAGGTTTGACTTGACTCATTTGTTATCCTAAATAATTTTTTATTCTACTGAAGCAGCTGAAAAAGATTTTTCCAGCTGACTTAATTTATGCTTCACCGAACCGTCAAAAATAGTGTCATCGATTCGAACTGTGAGCCCACCTATTAGTTCTTTATGAATAGACAAATCCATTTGAACTGTTTTACCGGTATATGACTCTAATATATTTTTAAGCTTTTTTACTTCCTGATCACTCAGTTCAAATGCTGTTTGAACCTCAATGTCAATAATGCCGTGATGTTTTTTATAAAGTGAGACGTATGAGGCAGTGATATCATGAAGTAATTGTTCACGATTTTTTTCCACAAGCAGTTCAATCAAATTCATAGTCATCTGATGAACTTTACCTTCAAATATCTCTTTTAGAGCACTATTTTTAATGGCCTTTTTTATCAAAGGGCTTTTAAGAAATAATTTCAGATCCCGTGATTCTTCAATCGACTGATCCAGAAGAATCATATCCTCTTTTATTTCATCAAGCTTATTTGACTCAATGCCAATATCAAGTAATGCAATGGCGTAGCGTTTTGCCGCTTTAGATATCATCAGTTAGTTTTTCTTATTGAGATCATTGAGAAATGATTCTACAAGCTTTTTATTTTTTTTCTCATCGAGTTCTGCTTCAATAATCATTGATGCTGCTTCGATTGCCAGGCTTGAAACTTCTTTTCTTAATTCAATCATAGCGTTCTTTTTCTCCTGCTCAATAGCAGTTCGCGCGTCTTGAATTATTTTATCAGCTTCTTTTCTGGAATTCTCGATCTTCTCGGAACGTAATAGCTCTGCGTCTTCAATTGCTTCTTTACGTATTTTTTGAGCCTGAACTTCAGCTTCCTTTAAAGCTTTCTCGTTGTCTTTCGAGATCTGTTCAGCTTTAGCTATTGCCTTCTCAGCCGATTCCAGAGAATCCTTTATTCGATTCTCCCTCTCATCTAGTGCTTTCATGATGGGGGGAACCAAGTATTTTTGCATTGCAATAAGAAATACCACTGTTGAGATTAGTACCCAAATGGCAAAACCTGTATTGAATGAAAGGAGTCCTCCCCCACCCGCTAAGAAATAATACATAATGCTGGTCCTTTATAAATTATTGTCCAAGACCGAGTGCAAGAATGATACATACAATTGCACCAATCAGGGCAACACCTTCAATAAATACGGCAGTCAAAAGCATGGCACCGCGAATATCTCCGGCCGCTTCTGGTTGTCTTGCGATACTTTCTGTGGCACTTTTACCGATAATTCCGATTCCAAATCCGGCTCCAAGTGCAATGATTCCGGCTCCAAGGCCTGCTGCTAAAAAACCCATAATTAAATATATGTTTTGTTATTAGTGTTTAATTTAGACTTCGACAGTCTGCGCATGTGCAACAGCTGTATCGTCGTCTTCGTGATGATGATCTTCCGCAGCCATTCCAATGAATACAGCTGACAAAAGTGTAAATACATAAGCTTGAATCAGGGCAACCAACGCCTTAAGAAAATAAAGCGCTGCAGTAAGTAACACCCAAAATATACTTGATCCTACTCCAACGTATGCCCCAAACATATCCGTGAAGATAAAGATCAATCCAAGGATACTAACAATCATGATTTTACCGGACAGCATATTTGCAAAAAGACGAATAGCAAGTGCAAATGGCTTTGTGAAAAGCCCTAATATCTCTACCGGCGTCAAAATAATTCGCGACCAACCGGGCACACCGGGAAATGCAAAAACGTGTCGCCAGTGATCTTTTGTGCCGCTAAATTGTGTAACAAAAAATGTTATACCTGCCAGTGTTGCCGTAACGGTCAAGTCAGCAGTAGCCGACGCAGCCCATGGCAACAAACCGAATAGATTCATAAACATGATAGCCATAAAAACAGAGAAGAGATATGGAACATACCTCCGATACTTCTCAGGCGTAATAAACTCTTTCGCAATATCGTCCCGTATAAAAACAAAAAGCACTTCAAAAATATTGTGCATTGCGCCTTTAGGCTCACTTTCTGCGCCAACTCCACGTCTGTAACGGCTTGCTGCCCAGATTGTAACTAACAAAGTTAAAATAATACCGAGCCAAACATATATAAGGTGAGAGGTGATAGACATATCAAGTACTATCTGAGCACCATCAGAACGAACCAAGCCGGCTTCTTCTGTTTCCATAAATTCACCGGACTCCAATGCGGATTTTGTGTTCGCATAAAAGTACCAATCCCCATCTACTAGTAAAATACGGGGCAAATAGACCTTAACCCCAACAACCTCAACGTAGTCGTGGTCAAGAACTTTCCCCATAATATCAAATGTTCCCTCGCTGCTTTCTTCAGTGTCAGCAGCCAACAAACCTGGGTTAATAGCAAGTAATAAAAGGATGGTTACGGATAATCGGCGCAAGTATCGGCTCATCTTAAATATCAATTTACCCGACTAATCTGAGAGTTTTTGGTTTAGAAGTATCACTTCGTTTACAGAATGCAAAATATACGAAATTATAAAACTAACAGTAAAGCTCAATTCATCAATTTTTGTGAGAATTAATATTAAAATAAATAGAGCCAGTACAAGAACAAATCTTAAGAGAAGCCCAAAAAAATAGCTGGAAATAAAGTCCTTCAGCCTCGTTTTTTTTGAAAACATGGACGCTCCCAAATGCAGCAAAACGGTAAACATTCCAATCAGATAACCGGTAAACCAGCCCGAAGTAAATTTATCTGGAATAATTATACCCACGGAAACAAATAATAGCCCTATTACTATAGTGGATATAACTATTTTTCGATCCATCAAAGACATTGCCGCTCTCAATTCACGTCTATTTATCACTGAAGTTTTTTATGAGCCTGACAAAGATACTGATCATTAATAAGACTCCGATAAGTATTCCCGAAAGTATTCCCCACGGCGATGTTTCGAATTTAACATCAATAAAATAACCCGCTAAGATTGGAGCAGAAAAAGCAATGGCTATTTCTCCACCGAGAGATAAGTACTCGAGATACTTTTTGAATTTCGGATCCTCAAACAATTATTTCTCTTTCTTTTTTTTAACAGCAGTCTCTTTTGAATAATCTGTGTCTTTTGATGTCTCCAGCTTAGCAGAATCACTCCCCATTCTGCAGGCTCCGTTAATTTGAGCACCTTCTTCAACTAACAGAGCTTTAGTGTAAATATCACCGTCGATAACAGCAGATTCGCGAAGGTTTAATTTATTCGTTACCCGAATGGTACCTTCAATTTTACCTGCAATATCAGCATCAGCAACTTTTACATCACCCTGCACAACACCTGAGGAAGTGACAATCAGTTTACCTTTGGTAATCCCCTCACCTTTCAACTTACCCGCTACACGGATATCGTTTTGAGAGTTAAGCGTTCCTTCTAAAGTCGTTCCTTCACTGATCATGTTCAGTGTAGGAGATTGTGTATTTGTTGTCTTGCTCACGGTTTTATTGTTTTTTTTACTGTTGAACATAATAATTCAGATTCAGTTGTTTAGATACATTAAGGGATTCTGGGGCACACCGTTTTTCCAAATTTCAAGATGCAGATGAGATCCGGTGCTTAACACACCACGATCTCCGATTTCACCCAAAATATCTCCTTTTAAAACAAAATCTCCTTTAGCCCTTGCAAGCCTTGCACCGTGTTTGTAAACACTTACTACTCCGCCTGCGTGCTGAAGGTAGATAACATACCCATAATTTATCGTCCACCCTGCATTCATTACAGTACCATCTGCAATTGCTTTAAATGTCGTGCCGGTACCGGCTGCAATATCAATTCCAAAATGTCCATCTTCCGCATTATATCCTTGTGTCATACTCCCCTCAACTGGAAAATCAGATGGGAAATCAGGGGTTTTATTCAGTGAACCGGAGAAAATAATCTCATTCTCAGAAAGCATTTCAAACATTTGAACATTTGAGCCTGACACTCCGTTTGGGTTATTTTCATCGGAGGTCAATGCGCCGGCTGTTTGTTCTATAGCTAGTGTGGTATCTGCAGCTGTTCTCAGAATTTCTTTCATATCGTTTAATTGTGTGTCTCTGGCATTCAAAGAGTCCTGCAAAGAC
>NZ_JAWLDW010000088.1:0-11015 GCF_041686455.1 Rhodohalobacter sp. | reverse complement strand
AAAAGCGGTGAATTCAGGGTGTTCATCGTGCCATCGGAAAAGTGCTTCTGATGAGTCAGCGCCGGAAACCGTGGTAAAAATATCTTTCTCCAGAAACTCACGGGATTTTCGGTCGTTCGTCAGCGCAATGGGCGGAAGCTGCATCGGGTCGCCCACAACCACCATGTGCCACTTGGCGTGAGCCGCGAGCACCATCATGTAGGGCAGGTTGGCCATTGAGCTCTCATCCACAACCACAGCGTCAAATTCAAGATCGTGAAACAGGTCAGACGTACACACTTTTGCGAGCGTTGTGGCCACCAGCTGTTTTTTCCAGAGCTCGGCGCGGTCGTTCACCTGACTCAGCTCCTCGATCTTTGCCTCCAGCTCCTCCAATCCGCCGGCATCCTTGATTTTCTGCTCAATCAGTTTCATCTCCAGCTCCTGATTGTTTGTTGGCTGTTTTCCGTTTCTCAGTCGCTTCTCAACAGACTGCAGCGCCTGCTTTCTGCGCTCCATCAGCCCAATCCACTCGCCGGCCTGTTCTTGCCGTTTACGAATTGTCTGTTCAAGCTGATTGGAAAAGAGCGTCGGTTCCAGTTCGGCAGCATCCAGGGCGGCCTCGCCAAAACGAGTGATTCGATTTTTTGAAATATTCAAACCAATTTTTTGAAGTGCATCAAGCGCACTGAGCAACCCCACATCTACCGCCCGGTTGGTATTGGATGCAAACAGAACCTTCTTTCCGTTCTTCAGATAGTTGGCAATAATATATCCCAGCGTAGCCGTTTTACCCGTTCCCGGCGGACCCCAGATAAACGTCGCCCTGCGATTCATCGACATTCGAATCGCGTCAAGCTGCGCTTCGTTCCGCATGCCGTCATCATCCACTTCATCCGGACCGGGAATCGCTTGACCATTAGGTTCAAAGAGATGCTCTAGCCGATCCAGTTCGCTTTTTTTCCTCCCATCCAGCTTTACAATTTCTGAAAGCGTTCGTTTCAGAATAAAATCGTTCTCCCATTCAACATGTAGTTCGCTGATGGAGTCGCCCACATCCTCAGGAAACTGGAGGATTATCTCTTTATCCTCATATGAGACAGGATGAACCGTCCAGCTTTTTTCACCTGACATTGCTTTAATCTCCTCTGCAAAACGGATGGCAGGCTGGTGAGATTCAAACTTATAGTTCACATTTTCTGAAGCAGAAACTTTGTCTCTCTTGCCTTCAAACAGCACGTCCGATGACGGTTTTTCCCGAACCGTTTCAATTTCCGATTCGAGGGCGGTAATGGCTTGATCGAGAAGTTTTTTTATATCCATCTATAGGTGAAAACGCAAAATTGAAAAGGCAATAATCTCCCCTAAAAAGGGGAGATTTAGAGGGGTGTTAGGATATCAATTTGTAATCATCCCCAGACCCATTTTTTTAAGGAAACCTTATTTCATTACTATCTAAACAATAGAAGTCGGATTCCCACTCACTAACATTCTGAATATCTAAAACTAACAGTTTCATTAAGTACAATCGAATATTATCTGGCAATTTTTCACGTTTGCCGTTTCACGTTTGGTAAACTCAGAAAACGAACTCGCCTCTTGCCACAAAATCTACTGATCCCACATTTCGGACCGTATCATCTGGGCACTTTTTTCAGAAATGATGTACTCCAGTTTTACTCGCTTCATCTCCGCTACTTTCTGTTCCACGAGCCGGGCGCTTGCGGGAGTATAAACGATCAAATCGGTATTTCGCACAAATAGCGGAAGAGATTTACCATAGGTTGCTCCCGCCACAAATGCTCCCTCAAAATTCATCAGTGTTTTCAGTTCATCAATAATTTTTGAGATCGATTCCTCTTCGGCCGTAACTAGCCCGATGGCTTCAATTCCGGATCGATCTACAATGGATAGAAGTACATCGGCATCATAGTGAAATACCACCGGAAGCAGGCGAATGGTACTGCTCAGTGACCTGAATTCGCTCACCAGATGTATCGGCACAAAAAGTGCATCGTATCTAACCAGCTCATCATAATCAGTTGCCGAAATCGGTACACTTTTTACGCCAATCTGATTTTTGATGGAGTCTGACAACAGCTTGGCGAGCTCAACCGTCTCTCCCACTGTTGCAATGCTTTGAATGCGATCGGGCCACTCCATGTAGCTGATCTGCTCTTCAAAGATCGCCTCTATCTCCTTTTCATCCAGGCCATAACCGATCAATTCTTCAAGGAGCTCTTGCATCTTTTCGGTTCCCATCTCAATTCGCTGGGTTTTATCAAGCGAGGTGCTCTGGCGATTCACCACAAATCCGCGTCCCTGTTCCGGGGTAATTAGCCCCTCATCCGCAAGCTGATGATAAGCCTTCCTGACCGTATGAAAACTGGCGCCCAACTGCTGGCCCAACACCCGGGTGGAAGGCAGCAGCTCCCCCACCTGAAACTGCTTGGTGGCGATCATCAGGCGAATACGATCGGAAATATGTTTGGCAGAGTGTTTCATTCCTGAGATTTTACCAAACGCTTCAATTCACTCAGCATAAGCATCGCCTCAATGGGTGTCATACGATTGGGGTCGGCAGCATCCAGCTTATTCAGCAATGTTTCTACGTTCGGGTCCATTTGTGAACCAAAAAGCGTCATCTGAGGTAGTTCAGCCTGTTTTTCTACCTCTTTGGCAACCTTCTTTGCGGCCTCTTTCTTTTTCGCTGATTGGGCCATTGCTCCATTGCCGTCGTGACTCACATCCAGCGTGTGGCTCTCCAGGTTCGAGAGAATCTCTTTTGCACGATTGATCACAACTTCCGGCAGTCCCGCCATATTGGCCACCTGAATTCCGTAACTGTGATCGGCACCGCCACGAACCAGTTTCCGTAAAAAGATTACTTTTCCGTCGTGCTCTTTCACCTGAACATTAAAGTTTTTAATTCGTTCGTAGCGGTCTTCAAGCTCGTTCAATTCGTGATAATGTGTGGCAAAGAGCGTTTTTGCAGCCACTTCCGGTTTATTATGAAGATACTCTGAGAGCGACCATGCAATGCTCAGCCCGTCAAATGTACTCGTTCCCCGGCCCACTTCATCCAGGAGAATCAGGGATTTTGGTGTGGCGTTGTTCAGAATGTTGGCGGCTTCGTTCATCTCAACAAGAAAGGTACTTTCACCCGCCGCAAGATTATCGGAAGCCCCCACCCTGGTAAAGATTTTATCCACGAGCCCGATCGTGGCTTTATCGGCCGGAACAAAACAGCCGATCTGAGCCATCAATACCAGCAGTCCGGTCTGCCGCAAAATGATACTTTTACCGGCCATATTCGGTCCGGTGATCATCAGAATTTGAAACTCTGTGTTATCTAGGTAAATATCATTCGGGATAAACGGCTCTCCGGCTTCGAGTGTCTTCTCAACCACCGGATGACGTCCTTTTTTTACATTAACCGTGTCGTCTTCATTGATCTCCGGTTTCACATAGTTATTCCGAAATGCTACCTCCGCAAAACTCTGAATACAGTCGAGCTCAGCAATGGCGCCGGCTATCTGTTGCACATCATCAGCGAATTCGGCTACGTATAATCTTAACTCCTCAAACAGCTCACCCTCGAGGGTTTTGCTCTTATCTTCGGCCGAGAGTACCTTCTCCTCCACCTCCTTTAGTTCGGGCGTGATGTAGCGCTCGGAGTTGACCAGAGTCTGCTTGCGGATAAAATGCTCAGGCACTTTATCTTTGTGCGTATTGGTTACCTCGATGTAGTAGCCGAATACTTTATTATAGCCGATTTTGAGCGACGGAATCCCGGCTTCTTTGGCCAGCTTATCCTTTATCTCAGCGATATACTTTTTCCCGTTCCGGGCAATCTCCCGGAGTTCGTCCAGGTTATCGTTAAATCCTTCATCAAACATTCCCCCATCGCGAATACTTGCCGGCGGATCTACTACCAGCGCCCCGTTGATTCGCTCCTGAACGTCTATCAATAATTTTAACCGGCTGTTGACAGATTTAAGCAACGTGCTTTCACACTGACCTATAATTCGTTTGATTGCCGTAATCTGTGCAAGTGAAAGCTGAAGCTGTTTTAAATCACGAGCATTAGTACGGCCAACGCTAATCCGGCTGATGAGTCTCTCCAGATCCCCCACCTGATTCAGTTCATCACGAAGCTCTTCCCTCAATGGATGATTCTCTACCAATACATCTACTGCTTCCAAACGATTCTCAATCGGCTCAGCTTTTTTGAGAGGCCTCATGATCCATTTTCTCAGCAGTCGTCCGCCCATCGCCGTAGAGGTAGCGTCCAGAATAGAGACCAGTGTTCCATCTGTTCCGCCTTCCTGCATGCTGGATGTCAATTCCAGGTTTCGTTTCGTAGCGCCGTCTAACGACATATACTCGCTGTTTTCGTAAGCATAAAGTCGTTTCAGGTGACCCAAAGAAGATTTTTGAGTTTCCTGCATGTAATGCAGCAGCGATCCGGCAGCCGTGTGGGCAATTTCCAGGTCCTCCACACCAAAGCCTTTAAGAGAGTGCGTTTTAAAGTGTTCTGTCAGAATTTTATAGCCGTAATCTCCCTCATACACCCAATCTTCTATATAGGTGATGTTATTATTTTTTAGCTCGTGCGGAACACTGTTTTTGAGCTTCTTTTGAAGAAGCACTTCAGACGGCTGCAGTGACTGAATCAAACTGTCCAACTCTGATTTACCCACCTGACTCAATCCAAACTCACCGGTTGAGATATCCGAAAAAGCGACTCCCGCAGTACCACCGGCCCAAAATATCGAAACGATATAGTTGTTGCGTTTATGATCAAGCAGCTTATCAGACATCGTCACGCCGGGAGTGGTAATCTCTGTCACTTCCCGGTTCACGATTTTTTTACCGGCCTTTTTAGCGGTCTCGGGGTCTTCGGTTTGTTCGCAAATCGCTACTCGAAAACCTCGCTTCACCAGTTTTGGCAGGTAGGAGTCGAGAGCATGATACGGAAATCCCGCAAGCGGAGTCTGATCTCCACCGTTGTTGCGCTTTGTAAGAGTAATTCCCAGCTCCTTGCTAATTAGTACGGCATCATCGGCAAACGTCTCGTAGAAGTCCCCCACTCTGAACAGAAGAATCGTACCGGGATGTTTCTCCTTAATCTCAAAATATTGCCGCATCAGCGGTGTCTGTTGCTTCTTTTTCTTACCCATGAATATTGTTTACATGCATCAATTAGATTTGCAGACGTGAAAGGTATTGAATTTTCCTCTTTTTTTAAGATTTGAACACTGATGAAATAATCATTTACAACCGAAAGATATCAAGGTATTTGCATGCTGATTGGCATTCACCTTATTTAGGTTTATTTTTCTATTATATGCACGTGTTGGATAAACATAAATTTCGAGCATTCTGGAAAAAGATCTGGGAACTGATCACAAAAAAGCATGTTTTTTACAACGCTTCTGCGATCACGTTCAACCTAATCATTTGTTCCATCCCTTTTACGCTGATTCTTATTTCTATTATCGGTTTTGTTCTATCAATAGATGCAGCTTTTGAAGAACTAATTCGATATGGCAGGGAACTGCTTCCCAGCCTTAGTTATGAAGGTCAGAGTGGAGATATTATCGGAAGTGCCGTAACACTTGAAACAATCATTCAACCGCTGGTAAATGCACGAACCATTTTTGGTGTTGCCGGTATCGCTATTCTCATGGTTTTTGCTCAGGGCCTTTTTCACACGATGAAACACGCTCTTTTTGAAATCTTTGATGTTGAAGACAGAAAACACCCTGTAATGGAGCTGGTACACAACTTTTTTGCTTTTGGTGTAATTGGCGGCGTTTTTCTCTTTTTCAGCATTGCCATCTCAATTATTTCACTTTTTTCTTTCAACGAAATTGCAGTTCCTTATACAGAAATTGTAATTGAGCTTGGCTGGATAGCGGATTTTCTCACGAATGTGATACCGGTCATTTTTATGATTCTTCTCTTTTACGCCATTTTTCGCTACATCAGCGAGCGCCGAATGCGTCCAAAAGTAGCCTTGTTGTCTGCAATCACTTATACCGTTCTTTTTGAAGTGGCAAAATATGGAATTAGTTTTTACCTGGAATACGCACTGAATGCCTATCGTTATTTTTACCAGGGTTATACTGTTTTGATCATCATTATATTCTGGGTTTTTTACTCAGCTGTACTATTCATTATCACTTCTATTATGGCAAGATCTTACCAGGAAATATATCTTCGTGAACCTGTAACCGATAGAAATCCATATACCGACATCTCCTGATGTTTTCTGAAGAAAAAGTTTTACCACTCGAATTTTATTCCAATCCCGATGTAGTAGACGTTGCTCATAATTTGTTGGGAAAAGTCTTGTGCAGCAATATTGATGGTATATTTTCGGCAGGAATTATTTCAGAAACGGAAGCTTACTGTGGCAGAAATGATAAAGCATGTCACGCAAATGATGGAAAGCGTACAGATCGTACAGAAGTGATGTTTGGGAAACCTGGAAATGCATACATCTATCTATGTTATGGGATCCATCACTTATTCAACGTAGTTACAAACCGTGAAGGCCTGGCCGATGCGGTATTGATACGGGGGATCATTCCGGTGAATGGCCGAAAGCATATAGAAGAGAGAAGAGCCGTAAAAAACAAACAAAGTTTGACTGATGGCCCCGGCAAACTGACTCAGGCATTGGGAATTACAACAGACCTGAACAAAACCAGCCTAACTACTCCTCCGGTTTGGATTGAACATCGCAACATAGATATCCCATCAAAAGAGATCGTCCCATCCAAACGAATCGGTGTAGAATATGCCGGTGATCACGCAGATCGTCTCTGGAGGTTTGAAATTTCAAATGCACTGAGTAAGAAGTTATAAGATCAGCACATCTTAACAATAAGTTAACTAAAACATGAAACGGTAGTTCTGCCGTAAACATTAGAGCCTAATACAACATAGATCTTTTTCTGCTGGAGTTGGAACTTCACGAAAGTCTATTTAGTTTAATATTGAACAAATTAAAACCAAAACAAATAACTATCATGATTAAAAAAGCGACATATTTAACAATCACGGCATTTTTATTTACAGCTTTTGCTGCATTTACCACAGTCGACAGAGATGCAACCAGCTGGCAAGTAGATAAAGCACACAGTACCATCAAATTCTCAATCACACACTTTTTCACACCTGTTACAGGTACTTTTGATGATGTTGATGCAACAATCAACTTCGATCCGAATAATCTTGCCGAAAGTAATATCGATGTAACAATTCCGATCGAAAGCGTTAATACAAGAAATGACCGTAGAGATAACCATTTACGCTCAGAAGATTTCTTCAACACATCTCAATGGCCTAATATGAGATTTGTGAGTAATTCTATAGAGCAAACAGGGGACAATCAATTTGTCGCACGTGGTGAACTTACAATTCGCGACGTAACCCGTGAACTTGATCTTCCTTTTGAATTGAAAGGCGTGATGGATCACCCAATGCAGGAAAACACTCGTGTTGCAGGTATCGTAGCTAACGCTGAACTGATGCGAACAGATTTTGGTGTTGGTGTTGGTGACTGGGCTGCAACTGCAGTGGTAGGCGACCAGGTAGATATAGAACTTAATCTTGAGTTAACCACTTCTATATAAAGCAGATGTTGGTTTAAGATAATAAGAGCCCCGGTTTTCGGGGCTTTTTTTGTTTTTAGAACCGATGCACTAGTTGACTCAATTTCCTCACCGCACAATCCTCTCTACACTCCTCTTTATTCTTTTTATTAAAACTGATTTCAGATTCACACTTTTGCATTTCAACTGTTATATTTAACCGTTGAATCAAAAGGCTATCAAATTCATGAATAAAAAGACTTTTTACATAATTTCCGGTTTTATACTATTTGCAGCACTTTCCAGGCTGTTGCCACACGCATACAATTTTACTCCGCTTGGAGCAATTGTATTGTTTGGCGCTGCATATTTCAAAAACAAAAAATGGGCATTGATTGTACCCATAATTGCTCTTTGGGTCAGTGACCTATTGCTGAATAATATCATGTACTCATCGTACTATGAAGGCTTTGCCTGGTTTACCGGTGGCTTTCTCTACATATATGGAAGTATCGCATTGATTGCAGTTCTGGGTTACTACCTCATGAAAAAAGTATCACTGGCCAGAGTTGTTGGTGGTGCTGTAGGCGCTTCTGTCATCTTCTTTGTGGTGAGCAACTTCGGTGTATGGATTACAAGCCCGCTTTATCCCCTATCTATTGAAGGACTTATTGCCTGCTATACAGCAGCTATTCCATTTTTCCACAATACGCTTGGGGGAAATCTGGTCTACAGTGGTGTTCTATTTGGTGCTTACGAGTGGATGAAAGTTCAGTATCCTTCGCTTCAACCGGTCGAATCTCAAGTTTAATTCTCAATTGAGTGAGTAAGAAAATGATTATCATCGGTGCCACTTCCGGCATTGGTGAAGAACTTGCCAGACAAGCTATCCAAAATGGATATAGAGTTTGCGGTACCGGCCGAAGAGTTCATCGCCTGAAAGAGCTCAAAGATGAACTCGGAGACTCGTTCTACTACTCAAAAATGGATGTGTCTCAATTTGATGATGCCAAAAATACCCTTAAATCACTTATTAATGAGATGGGAGGAATGGATATCATCGTCCTAAATGCGGGAATATCCAATTACCCATCGTCTTCGATTACTGCTATGGAACAGAAGGTGATCGATATAAATGTAAGTGGATTTGTTCAGCTATTTGGAGAAGCCTTTCAGTATTTCAGAAAACAGGGTCAAGGCCAGATAGTAGGAGTTTCATCCATTGCCGGACTTTTCGGATCATCCCGGGCCGCCCCTTATAGTGCATCAAAGGCATTTATTTCTACATACATGCAGGCATACCGTCAGCGATGCAACAAAATAAAAGAAGATATTACCGTAACAGATATTGTTGCCGGTTTTATTAAGAGTGAGATGACAGAGGGAAAAAAAGGCATGTTCTGGGTTTCCGAAACAGAAAAAGCTGTGAAACAGATACTCACTTCTATTGAAAAGAAAAAACCGGTTGCTTACATAACACGCCGATGGCGTTTGATTGCCTGGCTTATTCATCTTATCCCTGATCGGGTCATTGACCGACTTTGGTAACCCTAATCTGACTTATAGTAATAGGTAAAGTAGAAATAGGATGAATGGGAGTGTAAACACCCAATCTGAAGAACGATATTTTGTTGTTTCTCTCACTTCCATAATTTTTCTTGTTTTAATCCAAAATAACTGATTTTGTTTCACAATCTGATTAAAACCTCCTAACCGCTGATTAAATCATCCTAACCATCCTTCTCTGTCAAGGCTTCGATACTGAATGGCCTCTGCAATATGATTCGCTTGAATTGACTCCGACCTGTCCAAATCGGCAATCGTTCTTGATACTTTTAGAATTCGGTCGTAAGCACGGGCAGATAAACCCAGAGTATTCATCGCTTTCTTAAGCATTCCCTCTCCTGCATCATCAATACGACATATTTTCCTTGCCATTTTTGTATTCATCTGTGCATTAGAATAAACTCCTTCAATTCCCATAAAACGCCTGCTCTGTATTTCTCTGGCATCTATAACACGTTTACGTATACTTGCAGAACTTTCTCCTTTTGTTTTTGCTGATAGTTCATCAAAACTGACTTTTTCCACATCTACATGGAGGTCAATCCGATCGAGCATCGGTCCGCTTATACGATTCAGATAACGCTGCATCTGCATAGGTGTGGCTCCATTTTCATCATCAGGATCGTACCAATCGCCCGTTGGTGATGGATTCATCGATGCCACCAACATAATCCTGCTGGGATAATTCACACTCATGCGTGCCCTGGAAATACTCACATTCCCATCTTCCAAAGGTTGTCTCATCACCTCCAGCGCACTTCGTTTAAACTCCGGCAGTTCATCCAGAAAAAGCACACCGTTATGAGCCATAGAAATCTCACCCGGCATGGGTATACTCCCGCCACCGACCAGTGCTACATCTGAAACCGTATGATGTGGACTCCGGAAGGGCCGATGCGTGACCAAAGACTTACCACTATCCAGAATTCCGGCTACGGAATGGATTTTTGTTGTCTCCAAAGCTTCACCCAGCGTCAGTGGCGGCAGAATAGTAGGAAGCCTTCTGGCCATCATCGTTTTGCCAGATCCCGGTGGCCCCACCATAATTGCATTGTGACCACCCGCAGCGGAAACCTCAAGTGCACGTTTCACATTCTCCTGCCCCCTCACATCTTCAAAATCGAGCACATCTGCTTTTCCGTTCGTACTAAATAGATTTTTGGGATTAATCTTTAGCGGTGCTTTGCTGTTTTCATTCTCAAACCACCTCATCACTTCTCTCAGATCTGCAAAAGGTAAAACCTTAATTCCATCCACTACGGCCGCTTCCGGTCCGTTCTCTTTTGGCAGAATGATATAGTCCAATCCCTGATTTTTCGCCTCCACAGCCATTGGAAGAACACCTTTTACCGGACGAAGTTTTCCATCAAGTGCAAGTTCGCCCAATATTAGACTTTTTTCAAGTTTCTCAATTTGAATTTGTTCTGATACCGCAAGCAGGCTCACTGCGATAGGAAGATCAAAAGCACTGCCCTCTTTGGGTAGGTCGGCCGGAGCCAGGTTAACCGTAATTCGACCACGAGGGAAATAGGCATCTGCATTTTTAAGTGCAGCGTCAATTCTGTCTTTCGACTCGCTAACCGCCCGATCGGGCAGGCCAACTAAAAAGTATTTTGGCAGACCCCCGCTTCGATTTACCTCTACCTCAATCAAACGGGCGTCCACTCCTATAGTTGATGCACAATAAACTCTTGATAGCATATTCCTGAATCTTTTAATTCCGTTTCTCGTAGTATGAAACAGGAAATAGAACTTCCTTACAGTTTTAATCGTAACTGATGGAGATTTATCATGGAAAAGACAGAAAAAACAATTCTTGAAGAGATTCAGGGAACTGTTCAAGAAATAATTTCACAAATCAAGGAG
>NZ_JAWLDW010000012.1:0-43365 GCF_041686455.1 Rhodohalobacter sp. | reverse complement strand
ATTTCTATCAAGATCTTTGGTGATAAGGCGTTCTGGCCCGCTTCCATCAGCTTTTGTAACTGCCAAATGTGTTGTAGCATACCAAATTTTTTCAGGCTCAACACTTGTTCTGTAAGCTATTTCACTTCCATCAGGACTCCAGGCCGGAGAAGAATCACTCCCCTCATTTTGGGTCACCTGAATTAATCCTCCCTCTTCTTCACCTTGATCAGCATCTACAACCCAGATGTTATTATTTTGATTACCATCAGGCTCTTCGGTCCTGTTACTTACAAATGCGATCTTTGAACCATCCGGACTCCACGTTGGTGAAGAATGATCGTAATCACCAAATGTAAGTTGTGTAGCGGTACTGTCTCCCGGTGTATATGTGTAAATATGCACTCTTCTTCGATCCAAATAACCGGCATAATCCCGTTTAAACTGAAGCCTGTCAATCACATGCGGTTTGGGATCGTCACTTTCATCTTCTTCTTTATCACGAATCATTAGCAGCAAACGCTCTCCATCCGGCGACCACTCGAAACTGTTAATACCCTGCTCAATATCGGTTACTTGCTGAGCCTCACCGCCACGCATATCCAGTTTCCAGACCTGAGTTTTGCTGTCATTTCTAGATGCACTGAATGTCAGGTAATCCCCTTCAGGAGTCCATTGTGGGTTTCCGGCAGAGTAGCCTTCTGAAGTCATGGGAATTTTTACCGAACCGTCTTTTGAAACCATCCAGATTCTCGTTTCAGAAGATCCTTCGTCAAAATCCGTTTGTGAAACCGTATATGCAATCCAGTTTCCATCGGGGCTTATTACCGGACTGCTTACACTTTTCAAATTGAAGTAATCATCTATTTCAACCGGCCTTTGATCAGATTGGGCGTATGCAAGATTTAGAAATAGAAAAGTGATTAGAATCGTGAGCAGAGAGAAGCGTTCTATTTTCATCAGTAAAAGTAAGACTTAATTATGAGTACCCTTAAGGGTACACAATGCTGATGAATTATGCTAGATATTGAATAGGTATCCCGCACAGAGTTTGAAGTGTCTCTACACTCCAAACTCTATTCAGGAAGATTCTTTTATGGTCTAAGCCGGCCCAGCATGCGAGGAAACGGTATCGTTTCCCGAACATGAGAAAGTCCACAAATCCAGGCTACCGTTCGTTCAATTCCCAAACCAAATCCGGAGTGAGGAACCGAGCCATATTTACGCAGATCCAGATACCAGCTAAACAATTCTTCAGGAAGATCATGCTCGGCAATTCTTGCTTTCAACACTTCGATATCTTCTTCACGCTGACTCCCGCCAACAATTTCTCCGTAACCTTCAGGTGCCAATACGTCGAGTGCCAGTGCCAGTTTTTCATCTTCAGGATCGCGCTTCATATAAAAAGCCTTCACTTCTGCAGGATAGCGATGCACCAGTACGGGTGTATCGTATTGCATGGTCAAAATAGTTTCATCACTTCCACCAAAATCATTCCCCCACTCAAAGTTAGCTGCCGATTTTTTCCAGACCGGAATATTACGAAGATCTTCCTCAATATGATCAGTTCGAGTGTGGATTTCTTTGATTCGCTGATCTATCTGGGCTTTTCTCCATTTTTTCGCAGAACCATGTTCTTTTTTGATCTCTTCAAGCTCATCTTTGATCGAGCTCAATTCTTCTTTCCGATCGCTCTCCATTTTGTCGAGCATCTCTTTAGTCTTATCACTTTTGAGCTGTTCAACAGCCTCAGTGTACGATATTCGTTTAAAAGGTTCTTCAGCGGCTTTTTTAAGAAGCGTGGTATCACGCTCCAGAATTTCAAGTTCATTTTCGTGCTTATCCAGAACGCTCTTAACAATAAACCGTAAAAAGTTTTCTGCAAGCTCCATATTCATATCCAGATCATAAAAAGCCATTTCAGGTTCCACCATCCAGAATTCAGTTAAATGACGGCGTGTCTTACTTTTTTCAGCTCTGAATGTAGGACCGAAGGTGTAAATTTTTCCGTGTGCCATGGCCATTGCTTCGCCATAAAGCTGACCGGATTGGGTTAAATAGGCCTTCTCTTCGAAGTACTCCGTTTCAAACAGAGTTGTTGTTCCTTCAGCTGCATTTCCTGTGAAAATCGGTGCATCCATACGAATAAACCCCTCTTTTTGAAAAAACTGATGAATAGAAAACTGAATGGTGTTTCTGATTTGCATTGCAGCCCACTGCCGCTGACTTCTAAGCCACAAATGTCGATTCTCCATCAAGAACTCAACTCCGTGATCTTTCGGTGTAATTGGGTAGTTATCCGCTACTTGCAAAACCGTTAAATCCGTAACATGCAGTTCATAGCCGCCCACACTGCGATCATCCTTTACCACTTTACCGCTGATCTCTACCGAACTCTCCTGTTTTAGCGTTCCGGCTGCCTCAAAAATTTCTTCACCTACTTCATCCAGAGAAACAATACACTGGCAAAGTCCGGTACCATCTCTTAACTCAATAAAATGTAGAGCTTTACTGCTTCGGCTATTATAGACCCAGCCTTTTAAGGTCACAATTTCATCTTGATGATCAGCTAACTGTTTGATGTAGGTCATGTCTGATTTAAAAATGTTAAACGTTGAAAGTGCTAGTCGAAATTTATTTGTGATTCAAATATCGGGATAAATTCATAAAATATCCGATAGGGCACCAAGTTATCCAGCTGACTGCCTGAAGTATTCTGACAAGTGAATGAATCTCTAAATACCTGATTGTCTGAAGCAGACTTACGGATTCAAGAAACTACCGATTTTCAGGAACCAATAGTGCTTCAGAAAAAATTTCAGGATCAAAAAACTCTTGAGAGAAAGATAGCAGCGATTCTGCTGTAACGGAGTCAATATTTTCTACCAGTTCGTCCAGTGATACAAACCGATTGAAATAGAGCTCACTTTTAGCAAGTCTGTTCATTCGATTACTGGTGCTCTCCTGAGACAGCAAAAGTTTACCCTTAAGCTGCGATTTAGCCTCGCTCAGTTCTTTATCATTCACCTTTTCATTTCGGATGATATCAAACTCCTTGCTAATCAAATCCCGAACATGTGTCACATAATTTTTATCCGTGCCAATGTAAACACCAAACATACCACTATCGGTATAGGATTGATTAAACGTACCGATTGCATAGCAGTAGCCGTACTTTTCACGAATATTTTGATGCAATCTTGAACTCATTCCACCCCCTAAAACCGTATTGGCCAACAGAAGAAGATACTTGTCAGGGTGATCAAAATTAAGAGCCCTTCGCCCCATCACCATATGCGTCTGCTCTATCGCCTTAGACTCTTCAATCTGAAATTTCTCATAATTCGTGAGCGGCTGATCTGCATCAATTGTCGGCTCAGCACTATTCAATTCCAACTTCTCGTTAATTAGCTGAATAACCTCCTCATGATCTACGTGGCCGGCTACGGCAATCAATAAATTATCCGGTCTGTAGCGGTCTGCCATATAGTTGAACAAGTCCTGACGAGTATAGTTTGATACCGTATTTTCAAAACCAATAATGGGTCTTCCAATGGGATGATTTTTAAAAACATTATCGCTAAAGAGTTCAAAAATGTAATCATCGGGACTATCCTTATACATTTTCATCTCTTCGAGAACAACTTTCTTCTCTTTTTGAAGCTCTTCTTCCGGAAATTGAGAATTCTGAACCATGTCGGTGAGCACATCAATTGCTCGTTCAAGCTGAGTGTCTAAGCATCGCGAATAGTAACAGGTGTACTCAGTTGATGTGAAAGCATTAAGATAGCCGCCTACTGACTCCATGCTCTGTGCAATATCGTAGGATGAACGCCTTTCAGTTCCCTTGAATAACATGTGTTCAAGAAAATGGGTCACACCTGCGAGTTCATTTGCTTCATGCCGGCTGCCTGTTTTTACCCAAAAACCAGCCGTTACACTCTTTACGCCCGGTATATTCTCAGTAACAACCTTCATTCCATTTGGCAGAACAGTTTTATTTACTTCGGTTATCATCTCTTTAGTTTGCATATAATGTTATCTAACAATTTTTAAACTTAAAATGAGTAGCCTTTACTACTCGTATATAAACAAAAAAAGCGCCATCGGATTCCGATGGCGCTAGTTTCTTGAAACCGGTTCTTTTAGTTCTCGTCCGGTTTTGGAAGCAGGGCTTTCCTGGAAAGTCTGAGTTTTCCACCGTGCTCAACTTTGAGAAGTTTTACGTCGATTTCGTCACCTACTGAAAGTACATCTTCCACTTTCTTAACGTGACCGTGTTCCAGTTCAGAAATGTGAAGCAGTCCTTCTTTTCCGGGTACAATCTCAACGAATGCTCCGTACTCTTTAATGGCTTTCACAGTTCCTTTGTAGGTAGCACCTTCATCGAGCTCACCGGCAACGGCTTGAATACGTTTTTTAGCAGCTTCAGCCTTCTCAAGACTGTCTGCGCTAATTGTAATCTGACCTTTACCTTCTTCATCCTCTTCGATCCAGATCTCTGTATCTGTCTCTTTCTGAAGAGTTTGAATCACTTTACCGCCAGGACCAATAACAGCACCAATGCTGTCGCCAGATATTGTCATATTAACAAACTGCGGAGCGTATTCGGAAATGTTCTCTTTTGGCTTGGAAATGGTTTCCGCCATTTTTTCCAAAATATGCATTCTTCCTTTGTTCGCCTGTTCAAGAGCTTCTTCAAGAATTTCAAAACTGATTCCCTGAACTTTCATATCCATTTGAGTGGCAGTAATACCGTCAGCGGTACCTGCTGTTTTGAAGTCCATGTCTCCCATGAAATCCTCTTCACCCTGAATATCAGAAAGAACAACTGTGTTATTTTCTCCGACAATCATTCCCATTGCAATACCAGCCACTGGTTTAGGCATAGGTACACCGGCATCCATAAGCGCCATGGAACCGCCACAAACGGAGGCCATAGAAGATGAACCGTTAGATTCGGTAATGTCTGATCGTACTCGAATTACATAGCTGAAATCTTCAAATTCGGGAAGAACCATTTTTATAGCTCTTTCAGCTAAATGACCGTGACCAATTTCACGCCGACCGGGTCCGCGCATAAATCCGGCTTCTCCAACACAGTAAGGAGGGAAATTATAGTGAAGCATGAACTTCTTATCTTCCTCGTAATAGAGAGTGTCAACACTTTGCGCATCGCGCTTTGTACCCAATGCTACTGAAACAAGTGCCTGTGTTTCACCGCGGCTAAATATTGCAGAACCGTGTGCTCTTGGCAGATATCCAACCTGTGTCCAGATATCGCGAATATCTTCAGGACTACGACCGTCAATTCGTTTTTTGTTTTCAAGAATCATATTACGAACGGTGTCTTTGACCATATTTCCGAATATCTCGGAAATTTCTCCGCCTGCTTCTTCAAAACCTTCTTCAGCTGTAATATCCTCTTTTACAGCTGTTTTCACTTCTTTAAGTTTAGCATTGAACTCCTCTTTGCTAAGTCCCATGCCAACAATTTCTTTCAACTGATCACCAACATGATCAGCAACTTTACTTTCAAGATCTTTATTTCCTTCAGCCGGAGTGAATTCACGTTTTTCAACGCCATATTCTTTTCTAAGCTCTTCCTGAAATTCACAGAGTTTCACAATTGCTTTATGCCCTTCTTTAACGGCTTCAAGCATCTCTTTCTCACTGATCTCTTTCATTTCGCCTTCAATCATAATCACGCTTTCGGCAGTACCGGCAACGATTATGTCCATGTCGCTTTTTTCAAGCTCATCAATGGTAGGGTTGATAATAAATTCACCATCAATTCGTCCTACTTTAACCTGAGACATCGGTCCGTCAAAAGGAATACTAGAGATGTGTGCTGCTGCAGAAGCACCAAAAGCTCCTAAAACGTCAGCCTGATTTTGTCCGTCAGATGAATAAATCTGGCAAATAAACTGTGTTTCATTCACATATCCTTTAGGAAAAAGAGGTCGTAAACTTCTATCGATTAAGCGACTGGCAAGGGTTTCATCATCAGATGGACGCCCTTCTCTTTTCATAAAGCCACCCGGAAACTTACCGGCAGCTGTAAAGCTCTCTCTTAAGTCAACAACCATTGGGAAGAAGTCCTGTCCCGGTTTTGCTTCTTTTGCACTAACAACAGTACAGAGTACCATTGTGTCGCCCATTCTTACCATTACCGCACCGTCCGCCAGTTTGGCTAATCGACCGGTTTCTACCGATAACGTTTTGCCTGGTGCAAATTCTACACTTCTAAAATCTTCTTTCATAATATCTATCTATATCTATTTTTTCTTTCGTCGACTATCCTTTTAATAAAGCAGTTCAAACAAAAATGACAGAATTAATTTTCGATCACATTTGAGGATATAAAAAAAGGCACGTAATAAATTACGCGCCTTTAGAGAAATGCTTATTTACGAATACCCAGCTCTTGGATAAGTTCTCGGTATTTTACAATATCGGTTTGCTTAAGATAGTTAAGAAGTCTTCTTCTTTTACCAACCATCTTTAAAAGACCACGACGTGAAGAGTGATCTAATTTGTTCTCACTCAAATGATTCGTCAAATCATTAATTCGCGCAGTTAAAATAGCTATCTGTGCTTCAACTGAACCGCTGTTCTCGGCGTCGCCGCCATGCTTTTCAATAATTTCTGCTTTTTGTTCTTTTGTTATACTCATCTGTTATTTATGAAGGTTCTATTAAACTCTTATAGCGTTATAAAATAAGCTTATTTAAATTGTTTTGCAATATGCGGAGATCGGTTCTTGAGTATCCTTTTTGAGCTCTTCTTATCACTGTTCAATTGTTCAATAAGCTGCTCAACTCCGTCAAAATTGCGCTCATCCCTGATTCTGTCAACAAACTGAATCTGTACTTCTTTTCCATATATGTTTTCATCAAAATCAAAGATGTTCACTTCAAGTGTTTCCTGTTCGCCCTCAAAAGTCGGACGAACACCGATATTCATCATTCCTGAGTGATATTTTCCGTCTACTCTTACCCAAACTGCATAAACACCTCTTTTTGGAATAATTTTCTTAGAATTCTGTGGCATTATATTAGCTGTTGGAAAGCCGATATGTTTACCTCGCTTGTCTCCATGAACAACCGTTCCGTTTAAAATATAATTTCGCTTCAAAAAGGAAGCCGCAAGCATCATATCCCCATCATTTTGGATAGCTTTTCTTACGGCTGTACTGCTTACCGTTCGACTACCCACTTCCTGCTTAGATACGATTCGAGAATCAAAACCCAGTTCATTTCCCAAATTTTGTACCGTCTCAATAGTACCTTCACGATTTCTGCCAAAATGATGATCGTATCCAATTACAAATTCTGAAACACCAATTTTTTCCCAAATTACATCTCTTACAAATTCTTCTGAAGTAAGAAGAGAAAAGTCTCGGTCAAACGGTATTACCACCATTTCATCTACATCCAGATCGGCCAACAATTCCGCACGCTCCTCTAGTGTACTTAGCAATCGGATTCCATCACTGCCGGGGTTAATAATATCCCTGGGATGTGGGTCAAATGTAACAATTACACTGCGGGCGTCTCGTTCTCTTGCTGACTCTACTACTTTATTTATCAATACACGGTGACCAGCATGTACTCCATCGAATGTACCCACAGTTAGAACAGTGTTTAAATTGCGTTCGGCTTCATTCAAAAAAACTATATCAGACATTTTTTTGGGCTCTTATTTTTGGCAATTAGATAGGTTTATAATTACAACTTTCAATCTAGGTAGGTTTTCATGAACCGGTTAAATTCGTCCGCTGATAACGCACTATGAACATTAAAAGATCCGATCGCAGTTCGTTCAAGTCCGGACATATAAGCCCGGCTTCCTAGAGCTAAACCCAGATCATGTGCAATAGACCGAATATATGTACCTTTTCCACATTCTATGCGCAGTGTGATTTCAGGCAGATCTACACTTAAAAGTTCTGTCTGATAAATTTGAACCGGTCTTGGAATAATTTCAACCTTTTCGCCTCTTCGGGCTTTTTTATACAATCTTTCCCCTTTCATCTTGATAGCTGAGTAGATTGGCGGCTTTTGCATGATTTCACCACTAAAATCGTGTTTAAGCACATCTGCTATTTTCTCTTCTGTGATATGCTCCCATGGCGCTGTTTCATCCGGTTCCAATGCAGCGTCATAAGAGGGCGTGGAAGCGCCAAATGTAATTTTTGCGACATACTCTTTGGGAAGTTGCTGGACCTGTTCTATCGATTTTGTTGCTTTACCTGTACAAACTACAAGTACCCCGGTTGCCAGAGGATCCAGCGTTCCGGCATGGCCCACTTTTTTGGGCGGCACCCGATATCGAATAAACTTAACCAAGTGAAAACTGCTCCACTCCAGAGGTTTATTCATGACAACTACTGCACCCGATGTGAAATTCTCTTTAGGAAAAGAGTTTGGATCTGTATTGCGATCAACAACCGGGAGTTCAGAAAGAGGAATGGCTACAGCCATATTTACTCTTCGTCTTTATTACTTTCTTCTCGCTCTTTACGGACCTTTTCAAATAGATTCTCAATCTTATTTACGTACTCTGCAGTGTCATCTTCGTAGAAAAGAAGTTCAGGAATTCGCCTTACCTGATTTTTAATTTTAGAGGCTAGCTCGTACCGTATCTCATCCTGATGGTCATCAATGTATTTATAAATTGATTCCACCTCTCTGTTCGGTGAAAACACACTGAGATATACTTTTGCAATCGACAGATCATCGGTCATCCGGACCTGGGTAACGGTAATAAACGTTCCCGAAGGTTGATAGTTTCTCTGAAGAATCTGGCCCAGATCTTTTTTAATAACTGAACTAAGTCTCTCTGTACGGATACTCATAATCGTTGGCTCACTAATTAAATCTGAATGAGCAAAGTTGGGAGCTTCACTCAAATCAGATATTCTAATTGATTGCTATTTGGAATGGCAAATTACCGTGCGTCATCAAGGGTACGTTTCTCTTCAACTACTTCGTAGCTTTCAAATTCATCTCCAACTTTAATGTCGTTGAATCCTTTGATACTAATTCCGCATTCATATCCGGCCTGTACCTCTTTAACGTCATCTTTGAATCTTTTCAGAGAATCAACTTCGCCGTCATAAATTACAACACCGTCTCGAATAATCCGGATTGGATTGTTACGATTGAGTTTTCCTTCCGTAACATAGCAACCGGCAATAGTACCAACCTTCGATACTTTAAATACTTCACGAACGGTAACCATCGCTTTCATCTCTTCTGAAATCTCAGGGCTCAACATACCTTCAAGTGCATCATGCACCTCATCTACAGCATCATAGATTACGCTGAAGAGTCGGATATCAATACTTTCTGTTTCAGCAAGTTTTCTGGCACCAGCTGATGGCCGAACCTGGAAACCAATGATAATACCATCAGAAGCCGAGGCAAGAAGAACATCAGACTCTGTAATTGCACCCGATCCGGTATGAATAATGTTAACAGAAACTTCTTCTGTACTTAATTTCTGGAGTGCTCCGGAGAGAGCTTCAATAGAGCCATCCACATCAGCTTTGATAATAATGTTCAGTTCAGAAACCTCACCGAGAGCCATTCTCCTGGAGAGATCATCCAATGTCATATGTTTCACACGACGTAAAGACTGCTCTCTTCGAATCTGCTGACGTTGATTAGCAACTTCTTTTGCAGTCTTCTCATCTTTTGGAACAATCAGTCGATCACCGGCCTGTGGTGTTCCGTCAAAACCGATTAGCTGCACAGGGCTTGATGGCCCGGCTTCCTGCAGTCGGGTTCCATGTTCATTCTCCATAGCACGTACACGACCAAAGACCGGACCGGCAACAAATGGGTCTCCTACTTTCAGTGTACCGTTTTGAACAAGAATATTTGCAACCGTTCCTTTCCCTTTATCAATTCGGGATTCCAGAACAATACCCTGAGCCAATCTGTCGGGGTTGGCTTTCAACTCAAGGAGTTCAGCTTCAATCAGTACTTTTTCAAGAAGGTCGTCAATTCCATCACCTGTTTCGGCAGATACCAAAGCAACCTGATTTGTACCTCCATACTCCTCAACAATTACTCCATGTTCAGAAAGCTGTTGCTTAATTTTTTCAGGGTTTGCTCCCTCCTTATCCATTTTATTAATCGCAATAACTATGGAAACTCCTGCGGCCTTGGCGTGATTAATCGCTTCAATAGTCTGAGGCATCACAGCATCATCGGCTGCAACAACCAGAATTACAATATCTGTCGCCTGGGCACCACGACTACGCATCGCTGTAAACGCTTCGTGACCCGGAGTATCCAAAAATGTAATTCGCTTATCATCATCCGTTTTTACTTCATAGGCACCAACGTGCTGTGTGATACCTCCGGCTTCACCCGCGGCAACTTTAGCTTTACGGATATAATCTAGAAGGGATGTTTTACCGTGATCAACGTGACCCATTACAGTAATAATCGGAGCACGTGGTTCCAGGTCTTCAGGATCATCCTCTTCAACTTCAATTTCTTCTTCAATCATCTCTTCAGCATCTACGAATTCAACTTCGTAGTCATATTCTGCTGCTACCAGTTCTATAGTGGAAGCATCCAGCCGCTGATTGATTGATACCATCATCCCGAGGTTCATACATGTTGTAATCACATCGGTGGGTTTCACCTCAAGTTCATCTGCCAAATCACTTACCGTGATAAATTCGGCTACTTCAATAAATTGTGATTCGAGCTCTTCCATCTCCTCCTGCATGGCAAGCTCTTCCTCTCTCTCCTCTTTACGCTGTTTTCTGCGCTTCTGCCGTTTACTACCAACAGTTCCGCCACTCTGCATTTTCTGCATCGTTTCGCGCATCTTTTTCTCTACATCTTCCTCATCAACTTTAGAGCGACGTCCTTTTTTCTTGCTCTTCTTCGCTTTTTTGGAAGGCTTATCTTCTTTCGGTGCCTTCTTCTCTTTTTTAGCCTCAGCGGTATCTTCGTCTTTACGATCTTTTTTGCGTTTTCTAGTCTTACGCTTTTTACGCGGCTCCTTAGAAAACTCAACTTTCCCGACTACTTTTGTACCGGAAAGCTTTTTATTGGAACGACCGCGAATAATTTCTTCCTCATCATCTAATTCAGAATCATCCTCTTCTTCCTGATCCTCATCCTCTTCATCATAATCTTCAAGGTCCTCATCGGAATCGTCCTCTTCTTCTTCATCGTCATCAGATTCTTCTAAATCATCTTCGTCATCTTCCTCTATCTCTTCATCAGAGTCAATTTCTTCTTCAAGATCCTCGTCTTCATCGACGACTTCTTCTTTCGTATTATCAACAGAAGGCTCTTCTTCCTCTTTTGACTCTTCAGTCTTAGCCTCGACTTCTTCTTCGGACGCGGTTTTTTCAGCTTCAGCTTTTTCCTTTTCTATCTTTTCAGTATCGGATGCCTCCTCTTCTACTTCAGCCGGTTCGGTTTTTTCAGGTTTTATAGTCTCCTCAGCCTTCTCTTCTTTTGCTTCTGCCGGCTCTTCCTGGGGTTCAATTGTTGGCTCTTTCGGAGCAGCCTCTTCCTTCTTCTCTTTTTTAGCCTCCTCTTCTTCGTCAATCGGCTCTAAAAAGTTATCTATTGAAACACTTTCATTTCTACTGGAAAGAATTTGATTCCGACGACTCTCATACTCTTCTTTAGCCTTTTCATGTTCGCGGCTCTTTGCTTTGTCATCACCGTAAACTCCATCCAGCACCTCGTACATCTCGGGCGTAATTTTAGAGTTTGGCCGGTTTGCAACATCAAAGCCATTGTCACTCAAAGTATCCACGATAGATTGAGTGGCAACGTTAAATTCTGATGCTACTTTAAAGAGCTTCTTCGGTTTTTGGTCCGTCATATATGTTTATTTGCGTCGGTTTGTCAAATTGTAAAACTAATAGAGTCAAGTGCTGAAAGGTACGATCAATCTTCCTCGTCCTCAAATTCGTAGGCGATGATATCAATGATTTTTTCAGCTTCCTCTTTGGTGATTTTTCCTTCGGTTCTGCGAACAATTTCATCTTCATCAAGTTCCAGAACAGCTCGTGCACTATCACATCCGATTTCGAAAAGCATATCAACTGTCTCTTTACCGAAGTCTACTTCAAATTCGGTCAAATCAATATCATCTTCCTCTTCTACTTCTCGGTAAACATCAATTTCGCAGCCTACAAGTTTTGAGGCCAGGCGGATATTAACACCACCTTTTCCAATGGCTTTTGATACTTCATCTGCAGGCACTAATACATTCGCCTGCTTGCCGTCATCGTTAATCTCCACCTTCACAACTCTCGCAGGCTGAAGAGCACGCTTAATAAATTCAATCTTATCTTCGCTGTAGTTGATAACGTCGATATTTTCATTTTGGAGTTCGCGTACAATGGCATGAATTCGAATTCCTTTCATCCCAACACAAGCTCCTACCGGATCAACACGCTCGTCATATGATACTACAGCCACTTTTGAGCGATCTCCGGGTTCACGAGCAATTCGCTTTAATTCAATAATTCCGTCAAACACTTCTGGAATCTCATTTTCAAACAATCTTTCCAGGAATAGCGGTGATGTTCTTGAAATAATAACCGTTGGGTTTCCGCCTATACGTTTTACTTCAGAAACTACTGCACGTATCGTGTCGCCTTTTCTATATCTGTCTTTGTAAATCTGTTCATTCTTTGGCAACAGTAATTCAACACCGTTGTGATTTACCAGAATGTCCTTATTGTGACGAACCTGATAAACATCACCTAAAACAATCTCACCTACACGATCAGAGTATTCCTCGAAGACATTATCTTTCTCGATTTCGCGAATACGCTGAGCAAGTTGTTGCCGTGCCATAGAAACTGCTCTTCGGCCAAAGTCTGTTATAGAGATCTCTTGTGCATATTCATCATAGAGCTCTAAATCCGGATCGTGCTTTTGAGCCTCTTCCAAAGTAATCTCAGTCACTGGATCGGTTAGTTCGTCAGCCGGCACAACTTCACGAATATGAAGAATCTGAATCTCTCCGCGATCTGCGTTTAAAATAACCTCAAAAGATTCATCTGAGTCGTACTTTTTACGAATCATCGTACGAAATACGTCTTCTAAAATAGATAGAAGAAGATCTTTATCTATGCCTTTATCTTTTGCAATCTCTGCAAACGACTGTATAATTTGCTTTGAAATTTCGTTTTGCATCTGGAAATAGGATTTAAATTCGTTGCCGGCTAAATTTTCGGTACTATTTTTGTTTCTACTATATTCTCAAACGAAATCACTACCAAATTATCATCTTCTGGTTTTATCTCAATTTGAGAATCCGTAACTGTCTTCATTTCTCCTTCTACAGTAATGTACTCACCATTTAAATTGTACTTAACTTTTGCAGTCCGACCCTGATTCTTCGCATATTGCCTCCGATCACTTAGTGGCCTACTTAATCCGGGAGATGAGACATTTAATCTATATGCTTTACTTAAAAGATCTTTTTCATCCAGAATATAACTAACTTCTTTGCTCACTCGAGCGCAAGCGTCCAAGTCAACGCCTTCGTTTTCAGTATCTACTAAAATCCATATTTCCTGGATCTTTGCATTTTTAACTTCCACACCCACAAGAAACATATCTTCTTGCTCTACAACAGGTTGCGCAATTTCTTTAATTGTATTTATAATAGTACTGCTCATAAGAATCATAACTCTAAGTACAAAAAAAAGTGAGGACCTCCCGGTGCTCACTTTTCAGATCCGAAAATTAACTTTATTTGTTGAAAAAACCAACTAATAAAACTTGTGAATTCACCTCTTAAGATGTACTATTGATCCATTAGTTCTACAGAAAACATTTCAAATATGATCAAATATTTTCTTCTGGCTTCATCATTTTTACTTCTTTCTTGTAACGGCGAGGCTGATACACAAACCGACACACAAGAGACCAGAGAACTGTCCTACACGGCTTCTGTGTCATTTTTAGAACAATCGGATGAGGAAATAATTTCAGTTCGAGCGGCGCTAGCCGATGACGACGACAGTAGGAGTGAAGGCTTAATGAATGTTCATAACCTGCCTGACGACGCCGGCATGCTCTTTATTTTTGATGATGAAGCCCCAAGAAGCTTTTGGATGGCTAATACACCCATTTCACTGGATATACTTTTTGTAAATTCTGAAATGGAAATCGTACGAATTCATCGTAACACTCCACCCTATTCTCATAAAAACATCGTTTCTGAATCCCCAGCAAAATATGTTGTAGAGGTGAATGCAGGTTTTACCCTTAATCATGACATTCGCGAAGGAATGAAAATCAGTTTCACCACTCAGTAAACACTAAGCTTCTTTAGCTGTCTCTTTGTTCTCATGTTGATTCAGCAGCTCTTTCACTTTTTTTACGTTTTCAGGAGATCCAATATAGATCGGACTTCGTTCGTGAATAGAACCGGGCTTTTTTTCCATAATTCTCTCTTTACCATCAATAGCAGTTCCTCCCGCTTGTTCGATAATAAAACTCAACGGGTTACACTCGTACATCAATCGTAACTTCCCTTGCGGATACCTGGTGCTCGCCGGATATATAAAAATACCACCCTTAATTAATGTTCTGTGCAGATCTGCAACCATAGATCCAATATACCTGGCTGTGTAGGGTCGATTTGTAGACTCATCTTCAACCTGACAGTATTTTATATATTTTTTCAGCCCCTCTGCCCAAGAGTTATAGCTGCCTTCATTTATACTGTAAATATGGCCCTCTTTAGGAATCTTGAAATTATCTTCTGAAAGGATGAATTCACCAATACTCGGGTCTAGTGTAAATGAGCTGACACCCAAACCGGTTGTATAGACCATGATTGTACTTGAGCCATAGAGTACATAACCGGCCGCAACTTGTCTTGTTCCCGGCTGAAGCGCATCTCCCTCTACCAGTTTATTTTCAAATCTGGGCTGGCGCATATAGATTGAGAAAATACTTCCTATCGACACGTTTACATCGATGTTGGACGACCCATCCAGCGGGTCCATATAAACGATATATTTTCCACCCTCACTATTTAGTCGAACAATACCGTCGTTCTCTTCAGAAATTACCATACAGGTAATCATGGAGCGATCCAACGCTGAGATTAACTGCTGATCTGCAAATAGATCGAGTCTTTTCACAGACTCTCCGTGAACATTTTTCGAACCGTCTACACCAAGAAGGTTTGTAATTCCTGCTTTATTTACTTCTCGTGATATGATTTTTGCAGCCAAACCAATATCCCTTAATAACTGCGAGAGTTCACCGGTTGCTCCCGGGAATTTATTCTGTGCCTGAATGATATACTCATCCAGTGTGACCAGTTTTCTGGACTTTGCGGTAGACGTTGATTCCATAGCTCCAAACAATTTGTTAATACACTTTCCCTAAAAGTGATTCGGAAGAAAGTTAGTTATACTTTATCCCTGAGGTCTTCCAATACTTTTAAATAAAGCTCTTTTGATTTTAATTTAAACTCGTCGATCGTACCATCATTATTGATTACATAATCGGCATAACTTTTTAAACTTTCAAAGTCAGGTTGCTTATTCATCCTGTCCAGAACATTTTTTTCACCAACCTCGTCCCTTTCCTGAACTCGCTTAATTTGATCCGATTTTGAAGATGTGACTAGAATAACAGCATCCAGCTCCTCAGGACGTCCATTATTTAACAGAAGTGCCGCTTCTTTTACCAGTACTTCTACTCCCTCATTTTTAGAATTTTCTATAATTTCCTGAAATTTTTCTCGGACAGCCGGATGCACAACTCTATTTAACTCTTCAACTCTGTCTTTTAGAAACGCCTCTTCGATCAGATGCTCTTTATTCAATGACCTATTCTCGGTGTAGGTTTCCTCTCCAAATAGTTTCGTCAATCTTTGTATAACGCTCCGATCTTCCACCATCAGCTGTTTAGCAAGATCATCTGCATATACTACCTTTGCACCTAACGATTCCCAAACTCTGCAGAGCGTGCTCTTTCCTGATCCAATACCTCCGGTTACACCGGCAACTATCATGCGACTTCCCCAACATTTGTAGTCAGCAGATAAGCTTTCATAAATTCATCCAGGTCTCCGTCCATGACTCCTTGCACGTTTCCCGTCTCATGGTTGGTTCGATGATCCTTTACCATATTGTAGGGATGAAAAACATAGGATCGAATTTGAGATCCCCATTCATTACTGCTCTTTGAGTCTTCAAGTTTCTGCTTTTCTCTCTCTTTGATCTGCTTTTCCAATTCGTAAACTTTTGACTTGAGCAATTTCATTGCCTTTTCACGGTTTTTAAGCTGTGAACGTTCTTGCTGACACTCCGAAACAACACGTTCTTCTGATCCATCGCTCAACTTTCCGGTCCAAATCAAACGAACGCCGGTCTCAACTTTATTAACATTCTGCCCGCCTGCTCCACTGGCGTGAAATCGCTGCAGTTCAACATCAGAATCATTCAGATTAACCTCGATTGTATCGTCAATAATAGGTGAGACAAATACTGAGCTAAAAGAGGTGTGTCGACGCGAATTGCTGTCGAAAGGTGATATTCTTACAAGCCGGTGCGTACCGCTTTCCGATTTAAGAAAGCCGTAGGCGTTTGGGCCACTGACTTCAATGGTTGCACTTTTCAAGCCGGCTACATCACCGTCTTGATACTCTACCACTGAAACTTCGTAATCTTTGCTTTCTGCCCATCTGGTGTACATCCTGAAAAGCATCTCAGCCCAATCCTGACTTTCCGTACCACCAGCACCCGGATTAAACGTCATAATAGCATCACGATGATCATCCTCGCCACTAAGCATATTCTGTAGCTCAAGATCTTTCAGTTTTTTGCGAAACTGTTCAATTTCATTGCGAAGATCATCTTCCACGTCTTCACCCTCGTCAAGAAACTGAAAAAATACGCGAATACTTTCACGGAGTTCATCCAACTCATCCCATTTTTCTACAAGGTTTTTTTCCCTGTCCAGTTCCTGCATTGTCTGCTGAGCTTTCTCCGGATCATTCCAAAATTCGGGATCCTGAGTCTTCTCCTGCAGTTCTATAACTCTAACTTTTCTTTTATCGTAGTCAAAGATACCCCCTGAGCGTGTCCAGTCGCTCGAATAGAGGTTTAATTTTATCGAATTGAATGTTCTCCATGAGACAAATTATCGGTTTAAAAGTTTGGCAACTACAATACCCGCAATAAGTCCGCCGGCAACTGCTGCACCAACACTTATTTCAGGATTCTTTTTCACGTATTTCTTCGCCTGTTTATACTCCTTTCTGAGTTCTTTTTGAAGGCGATCCCGCTCTTTTTGAAGCTTAATCACCATATCATCGTAAGCATCGTTTAATGCTTCTTTCTCTTTCTCTATTACGTCTTTTAATTCTTTCTCCAGCTTCTTTGCATTTTCCATTTTGTGCTCCATGAATGATTATTGTCAATACCTAAAAATCAACTTTTATCCGGTTCTATGCAACATTAAGTGCACCTGTTTCTTATGATCAACAGTGCGTAAAATCAAAAAAATTATTAAGGTGTAAAACAGTGTGCATAACCGGTTAATCATCCCCATAAAATATTAAACCAATTACTCAGTACCGGAAGTAATCACATCCTGATCTCTGTACTGCAACTCATATAGCTTTCTGTAGATACCATCTTCTTTTTCCAATAATGAATTATGAGACCCCTCTTCTCTGATTTTTCCTTTGTGCATCACAAGTATTTTATCGGCACCACGAATTGTTGAGAGCCTGTGAGCAATAACGATGGAAGTTCGTCCCTTCATCATTTTATTACATGCTTTTGAGACAAGCTCTTCTGTTTCTGAATCCACGCTTGATGTTGCTTCGTCCAGAATCAAAATTTTGGGATCATACACCATTGCTCTAACAAAACAGATGAGTTGTCGCTGTCCCATGCTAAGTGAAGCGCCGCGCTCGTTTAGTACATAGTCATATCCGCTCGGTAGTTTTGAAATAAACTTATGAGAGTCTACCTCTTTAGAAGCTTTGATGACTTCTTCCCTTGAGATGTTTTCATTTCCAAGGGTAATATTTTCCAAAACTGTTCCCGAAAACAGAGCATTATCCTGTAAGACCAGGCCGAAGTTTTCCCTTAAACCAGTTAGAGAGAATTCCTTAATGTTATGATCGTCCAGCAAAATCTCGCCCTCTTCTATATCATAATACCTCATCAACAAATTGATAATGGTCGATTTCCCTGCTCCCGTAGCTCCTACAATAGCCAAAAGCTCTCCCGGTTCTGCTTTAAATGATACATCTTTTAGTATCACTTCATCATCTTTGTTGTACGAGAACCACACGTTTTTAAACTCTACTTTACCGCGAACATGATTAATTTGAATCGGGCTCTCTGATTCAATCACTTCTTTCTCAGTGTCCAACACGTCAAAAATACGCTCTGAAGAAGCGAGTGCGGACTGCAGGGTGTTGTATTTTTCTGACAGTCCTCGAATCGGGTTAAAGAATTGACGCACATACTGGATAAAAGCTAACAATACACCAAAAGTCACTTCATCCATCAAGGCTCTTGCTCCTCCGTACCAAACCACCAGAGCCATTGCCAAACTAGCCAGAACTTCAACTACGGGCCAGAATATTGAGAAGTAGAATATGGTTTGAATATGAGCTTCCCTGTGATCCGCATTGATTGATTCAAACCGGTTCTTCTGCTTCTTCTCTCTGTTGAAAAGCTGAACCACTGCCATTCCACTTATATGCTCCTGAACAAAAGAGTTAAGGCGAGCTATTTGATCCCTTACCTCTAAGAATGCAGAGCGTACCTTACCTTTGAACCAAAACGTGGAATAAAAAAGAATAGGAAGTACCAAAATCGCAATGATGGTTAGCTCCCAGCTCATTGCCAACATAAAGTAGAGTATGAAGAAAATCCTGAAGAGATCTCCAATCATATTCACAATTCCGTCTGAAAGTAATTCGCTCAGCGCTTCAATATCATTTGTAGTACGAGTTATCAGGCGGCCAATTGGATTCTTATCAAAAAACTGAACGTGAAGAGACTGAATCTTCTCAAAAACCGCATTACGAAGACGGTAGAGCGCTCCCTGACCAAACCATCTTGTTAGATAGGTATTAGCAACTAAAATGATAAACTCTCCTACCAGCGCGAGGCCAAGAAGCATAATGATCCACAGAAGGCCACTGTAGTCATCTACAGCAATGTAGTCATCTACAGCTATTTGTGTAAGCTTCGGGCGGACTGTGCCTAGAAAAGCGGCAGACAAGGTTAACCCAATGGCTAGGAGTGCCCACCATTTGTAAGGTTCAAAAAAGTAGTAAAGCCGTCGAATCAATACAGAATCGACGGCTTTGGAATCCTGTTTATTACTCAAATCTATTCGATTTTAAAATCTGTCGAAATCGTCGAACGGTGTTCTTGGAGTAATGTGTTTTGGCGGCCTTGACGTTCCTTCATTACTATCGTTCTGGTCGCTTTTTTCTCGATTATCGTAACCCTTTGAAGAGCGGTCTTTTCTCTTTCTGCCCTGATCGCTTCGGCTTCTTCTACTACTGCTGCCACGATCTGAGCTTCTGCTCCTGCCGGATGAAGACTTTCGTTTTCTGAAATTCTTCTTTCTCCGATCACTGCTTCCCCGACTGCTTTTGCCGTCAGAGCTACTGCTCTTTTTATCATCAATTTCTTTGATGTAAACTTTCTGCTGAACAATTCCTTTCTCTTGCGAAGGATTTGTAAAAATCGGTCGTAATTCTGTGGCAAGCCAAGCCGGGAAAAATTTCTCACGTGCTTCCCGCAACAGAATAAAAGGATTTGTGTATCTGGCAGAAAAATGACTGATCACTAACAATTTAGTTTGTGCTTCATTTGCTACCCGTGCTGCATCGGCAGATGTGGAATGACCCGTTTCAGCAGCTTTTTCCGCTAAATTTTCACTGAATGTTGCCTCGTGATAAAGGATGTTCGTATTCATCGCCAATTTCACAGAATTTGGACAATACTTGGTATCTGTGATATATGCAAAACTGTCTCCGGGTCGCGGGTGCCCTACAATCTCATAAGATTTTATAACCGTACCATCTTCTAGCTCAACATCACCACCCGCTTTAAGAGCTTTATACTGTTCATCTTTTGTAATTCCAAGATTTTCTGCTTTTTCAGCATCAACTTTTCCGGGTTTATCTTTTTCCTGAAAACGGAAACCCATGCAAAACTTGGTGTGATTTAGCGGACGCGCTTCAACATAATATTCATTTTCATCCACTACACGTTCAGATTCAATATCTTCAGCTACTTCTACATAGTTGATATTAAAACTCAGTTCCAGACCGGGAAATTTAACATTCCACTCAACGAACTCCTTTATGCCTTCCGGCCCAACAATCGTGAGATCATTTTCTCTGCGCTGAAGCTGAAGTGTAGATATTAGTCCAATGAGTCCGGCGTAGTGATCAACATCGAAATGAGAAATGAAAATGTTTTCAATCTTCGATCGCTTTAATCCCGCCTGTAGCATTCTCATCTGTGCATTCTCGCCGCAATCAAAAAGATGGATATCTCCTTCGCGCCAAAGTGCCACAGATGATAAATGTCTGGTTGCTGTTGGAGTTGCTGATGCAACACCTAAAGGTACAATGATCATAGTTTCTCCCGCTATGTTTTATAGGGTTTTTGCCTTTCAAACAAAAGTCCCCTGTTAAGCATTTATATTTGAGCTAATTCTTGTTCGAGCAATTGTTTTTGATACATCCTTGCATAGTATCCTTTTGTTGCAAGTAAGTCATCATGAGAACCGTGTTCAATTATAGAACCGTCTTGAATATAAAAAATTATATCGGCGTTTTTAACTGTAGATATTCGATGCGAAATCATGATGGTTGTTCTTCCTGACAACTTTTCGTTTAAATGATTTAGTATGGCTTCTTCAGTATTGGTATCTACAGCGCTTAAAGAATCATCAAGTACAATTATTTTTGGATCCTTGATAAGTGCTCTTGCTATCGCAGTTCTCTGTTTTTGTCCACCCGATAGGGTTATACCCCGTTCACCTACCATTGTCTCAAATTTTTTCTCAAAATCCAAAATATTATCCAGTACCTGAGCATGCTTTGCAGCCTCTTCAATCATTTCCATAGAGGCATTTTTTACTCCAAAGGCAATATTCTCTTTTATAGTAGTAGAAAACAGGAAAGTCTCTTGTGGCACATATCCTATTAAATCTCTGAGCTGAGTTAAATTCCATTTTTTGATGTTAATTCCATCAATTAAAATTTCACCTTCAGTTGGATCAAATAGTCTGGGAATTAAATTAACTAGCGTCGACTTACCTGACCCGGTGCGTCCCACAATAGCCACTTTACTGCCGGGTTCTAATTTGAAGTTTATATTTTTAAGTGCTGTTTCATCAGCTCCGGGATACGAAAAGCTTACATTTTTAAATTCTATCTCACCTTCAATATCTTCTTCAGCTCTCTTCTCTTTATCATCCTTAATCTCAACAGGTTCCATTAGCATTTTATCAATTCTCTCCCAAGAAGCTAATGATTTCTGAAGCGTGTTAACCGTGTAACCCAAAGATGCAACAGGCCAAGTTAAATAAGCGACGTAAATTACAAATTCTGCGATATTACCAACTGTTATTATACCGTCAATCACCATCAAGCCACCCTGCCAGACAACAATTACTACACTCGCCCCGATAAGTAAATTCAATGTTGGATGAAAGAGTGATTCCACCATGTCCAGCTTCAATTTTTTCTGACGATATGAATCACTAATCTCTTCAAAACGATCTTGTTCATACCCTTCTCTGTTAAACGCTTTAATCAATCGAATGCTGTTGAATGATTCCTGAGCACGTCCTGCAACTTCAGAGTATTGATTTTGAATAATCAACTGATATTTGTTGATGAATCCGCTTACCCAATAAGCAAATGCGGACAGAAAAGGAAGTGGAATGAGAGCCCAAAAAGTCAATTCGGGATTTACAATAATCATCATGGTGATAATAAATCCGGCCCTCGTAAATGTGTTGATGGTATACATCAAAACCGGGCCAAAATAATCACGAACTCTTGCAACATCTTCAGTAGCCCTTACATAAACATCTCCCGACTTATTAGATGCAAAATATCTTTGGGGTAATTTGAAAAGCTTATCGATGATCCGGTTCCGGATATCAAATTCTATTTTGCGCGAACTGACGATAAGCGTTTGCCTTGTGGCAAAAAGTAAAATACCGTACATCAATACAGTACCTATCAACAGAAGCGAATTGTAGGCAAGAACTACACCGGCTTCACTACTGAACAGAACCTGAAAAACAGATGTGAATTCTCCTGAATAATCATCCACAACGAGTTCTACCTCATCCATTGTTCTCCGGATAAAAACCGGTATCCAGATGAGGAAAAAATTAGACGCTGTTAAAAAAAGAGCCCCTAATATTAAGGTTCCTTTGTATTCCCGTAAGTATCGATTTAGCTTCTTAAGTGAATCCACTCTCAGGTTTATTGATTATGTAACACTCTTTGAAAACCTGATGGAGAATTTAATCATTCCCAACCTTTATACTTTTCAACCCAGTGACTGGCCAGCTTATATCCTGAGGTGTATGCAGCATCTAGATCACCGCTTTCAAAATAGTCTCCAACCAGAGCAAGCGGTGTCTCTTCAACTTCCAATTCGAAGAATGGTTGTTTTAATGTTTTAGCCGGCTGACTAAATTTCCAAAAGTGCAGTTGACTCCATTCAGGAGTCACGCTCCAGCCTCCGATAATTTGGGAAAGCTCAGACAGCAGAGCTTTCTTAACGGTTTCTTCATCTGAATGCCTGTGTTTACCGGCAAATGAATTAGTAGAGTGAACTACTAAAGTACATTCGTTATTTAAATCGCGTTTTGAGGCCTCATTAGATATAAACCGAATGGAACTGTTTTTACAATGAATTCCATTCCAGTCCGGGATTTTCTGTTCTCCGTAACCAAGCATTAATGAATACGAGGGCCTGTATGAAATTTCATCGATATCCCGTATCATTTTTAGCGTGGAAATCTCATCTGTTGTTGTATTAAGAATACCGTAAGCCTGAGGAGCAGGGGTCGCGATGATAACTGCATCTACTCCAAAGGTTTCCCTGGACAAAAGGTTAATCATCCAGGAACGCTTTTTACTTCTGTTCTGCCCAATATGAGTGAGACCGCCAACTCTTTCATTATTATTCACATCAACCCAGCGGCTCAAATATTTACCGATGGAGTTCATTCCATCAACGGCTGTGAATGTGGCACGGTCTTGTTGATTGGGATTACGGTCAATCATTTTTTCGCTATCCCAATACTTAAAATTATCTCCCCAAAGTTTGATAATTTTTTTTTCGAGCAGTTCAGCCGTAAATTCCTGAAATTCTGGCGAGTTGGCCGTGAAATACGATACACCATGATCCAATTTTAATTTTAAATCATCTCCGGCATACCGTGTAGCCATGCGGCCGCCATACCCCCTGCTCTTTTCAAAAATGGTTACATCATGGCCAGCTTGTGACAGCGTCCGGCCTGCTGTTAATCCTGCAATTCCTGCTCCGATAATCCCAATTACCATATCAATACCTTAATACCAGTTAACAATTATTTAGTCATTGTCTTTAGAAAATCTTGAAGCGATTAAGTTAAAGAACTATTCAAACTACTTCTTGACTAATTTCAAACGATTTTTCTTAAATATCATAAACGGTTACACGAGGTGTAGCGGCTTTCTTATCCATCAGTGCCGGCCAATAAGCTAAAACTTCACTCGCTTTTGGGCGTCCGCCTGCAAACCCTGTTACTCCGCTCGGACCTGTCAAAATTAATGGTGCTATTTCCTTACCAAACCGATTCAAGTCTTCACGAGAATCAGCGTGAACCGATACACGCAGCTGCACCTCATTGAGTTCGCTCAAATCCCGTTTCAATTCATCCATATCCTCATTACAAGCATTTAAACCAACAAATTCTATATTTGTGTCTCTGAATTGAATTCCAAGCTTTTCAGCTCGTTTCAATAATATTTCTCCGGCTGCCCTGGCTTTTTTCACTGCATCGGGCCAGCTGTAAACTAGTGTGGACGAAAGTTTGTAACCATCAATATAACTTGCGGAGATTTTGTAGGTTGGTGTGTCTGGTTTGCCTTTTATACCCCAGACCTTCACGCGGTTTTCACCGTCTTGTTCTATTTGTATTGTTGAAAAGTCTGCAATACAATCCGGCGTTATGTAGCTAGCGGGATCGCCAATCTCATAAAGCAATTGCTCTTTAACCGTCATTTCTGAAACCAACCCGCCTGTATTTTCATGCTTGGTCACATAAAATGAGCCGTCAGGATGTGCTTCAATAATCGGAAAGCCGATATCAACAAAATCTTCTACTTTTTCCCAGTCTGTAAAATTACCGCCTGAAACCTGACCACCGCATTCAATAATATGTCCGGCAATGGTTCCGGTCGACATAAGATCATAATCGCCGAAATCCCAGCCAAATTCGAAAGCCATTGGTGCAAGTGTCAACCCTGTATCGGTAACACGTCCCGTAATGACAATATCTGCACCTGTTTCAAGTGCTTCCACAATAGGACGACAGCCAAAATAAACGTTGGCACTCAACAGTTCATCCTTTACAGTAGAAATCGGCTCACCGGTTTCCATATTTTTAAGCTCATGCCCATCTGCAATGATGCTATCCAAATCAGGAAGAATATCGTCTCCATCAACTACAGCAACCTTAAGCCCGGTGTACCCTTTTTCATTCGCCAGTTTTACAATGGCATCTTTACAGGCAACGGGATTCACACCTCCGGCATTTGAAATAACCTTCACTCCTTTATGCTTAATTTCATCCAGCGTTCCTTCTATGACATTTACAAAGTCGCGGGCGTAACCGTGATTTTCATTTTTCATGCGTTGTTTTTGCATGATCGACATTGTTACCTCAGCCAAATAGTCCATTACCAGATAATCAATATCACCACGTTTTACCTGCTCAACCGGTGCATCCGGCAAGTCACCCCAAAACCCCTGCCCTGATGCAATTCTTATAAACTCTTTCACAAATAGCTCCTTTTTTTATTTATAACGTCGAGAATTAAATATCGTGATTTTAAGTGAAGTTCTGAAACCTGATTCCTTCTAATTGACTGCTGTTGATTTAAATGCAAAAGCAGTACTCAATGCGTTTTTAAAAAAGAAAACAGAACAGTTTTCCAAATCACGATGAATTTGGTTTGTATATGATTTCAACCTAAAAGTAATTCAATCACATAAATTAAACCTGTAGTACACCGGTTTTAAAATCGGGGATAACAGGATTGTGATCCACACATTCCAAAGCTTCTGAAATTCTGGCGCGGGTAGATGACGGATGGATAATTTCATCGACCCATAATCTTGCCGCTGCGTACCGAACATCTGTCTGCTTATCATATCTGCTTTTTATTTTCTGCAGAATGTCAGCTTTATCTTTATCCGAGAGCTCTTCCCCTCTTTTTTCCAGAGAAGAGACCTGAATCTGGGTTAGTACTTTTGCAGCCTGGGTCCCTCCCATAACAGCAATCTGGGCTGTTGGCCAGGCGTAAATAAATCTCGGGTCATAAGCCTTACCGCACATTGCATAGTTGCCCGCGCCGTAGCTGTTACCCACGATAATGGTGATTTTTGGAACCGTGGAGTTTGCTACCGCATTCACCATTTTAGCACCATCTTTAATGATACCACCATGCTCACTTCTCTTTCCGATCATAAATCCAGTTACATCCTGGAGAAAAATAATGGGCACATTCTTTTGATTGCAGTTCATAATAAAGCGCGCCCCTTTATCAGCACTATCAGAGTATATAACCCCACCAATTTGCATTTCGCCCTGTTTATTTTTCACTATTTTCCTCTGGTTGGCAACAATTCCAACACTCCATCCGTCGATACGGGCGTAACCGGTAATAAGCGTATTGCCATACCCTTCCTTGTACTCTGTAAAGGAGCCGGAATCAACCACACTTTTAATTACCGTATGCATATCATAAGGTTTGGTTCGGTCGGCCGGGAATTCCTTAAGCATTTTTTCAGGCGTAATTTCAGGTTTCACTGCTTCTTTATGGTTAAAGCCGGCTTTCTCTTTTGGCCCGAGTTTATCAACCAAATCCCTGATGGTCAGCAAGCACTCGGTATCATCCTTCATTTTATAGTCCGTAACGCCGCTGATTTCTGTATGAGTTGTTGCACCACCCAGCGTTTCATTATCTACATCCTCGCCAATTGCGGCTTTAACCAGATAGCTTCCGGCTAAAAATACACTTCCTGTGCCGTCAACTATAAGAGCTTCGTCACTCATAATTGGAAGATAAGCCCCTCCCGCCACACAACTTCCCATTATCGCAGCAATTTGTGGAATTCCTTTAGCACTCATTACAGCGTTATTTCTGAAAATTCTCCCAAAATGTTCTTTGTCAGGAAAAATCTCATCTTGCATTGGTAGATAAACCCCGGCTGAATCGACCAGATAAATTATTGGCAGATGATTCTCCATTGCAATTTCCTGAGCCCGTAAATTTTTCTTTGCCGTCATTGGAAACCAGGCGCCGGCTTTGACGGTAGCATCGTTGGCTACAATCATACAGGTTTTGCCACTCACTTTTCCGGTTCCCATCACAACTCCGGCCGACGGACACCCGCCTTCCTCCTCATACATTTCATAAGCTGCCCATAATCCAAGCTCCGTCAGTTTTTCGCCTTCATCAAGAAGCATATCAATGCGTTCCCTGGCCGTCAGTTTTCCTTTTTTATGTTCCTTTTCAATTCTTTTTTTACCGCCGCCCTGTTTAATGTTTTCTTCTTCCTTTCTCAATGAGTCTAATAATCCGTCGAGCCAGTCTTCTTTCATGTTTTTGGTAGATTTAAATTAATTTTTTCGGATTGATAATACTGATTGTATCGTTCTCGTTCCAAATAAGTCAAGGATTTCGTACGTTCAATTCACAAACTATTACGAGAAAACAATATAATGCATAGAATAACGGGTTTCCTCATCGCAATACTTCTATTCTCAGTAGCAGATATTAATGCTCAGAGACAAAATTCCTATAAATCGCTACTCAGGCAGATCGATCAGCCATCTGCTTTTTCCGATCATGTAGTATTACCTCAAAATGATTCTACTTCAGTAGCTGCGGTTCTTTTTCGTATGGAACATGATTTTTTACCATTTCTAAAAAAGCGATCCAATATGGATGCACCGGCAGACGATTTGGAATATTTTGCCCCGGTTCGAATCGGGCTCGAAGTTTTTGAAGGTGAACCTCGCAAATCCCGCCGCCAATCAACTCCATCGGGTGTCTCGGTTTTCAGAGATATGTGGAGTGATACGGTTTGGGTTTCAACATTTGAAGATACGCGATCTCGTTTCGATCATACTCAGGGCGTACTTTCAGGAAGTTTGTCACCCGGAGAGTATCACTATCAAATTCAGCTTGCTAGAGGAGGTTCTGAACGAGAACTTCCTTCACAGGTTCGTCCGATTACTGTAGCAAACCCTTCCGAACTTGAAAAAGCAGATTTTATGATCACAAATAGTTTGGAAATGAGTGGCAATGCGATAAGCGCCGTTATGCTAAACTATGGACAAAACGTTCTTTATGGACAGGATTACACTGTTTTGATTCGATTGCCGAGTGCAGAGGCAGACGATTTAGAAGAACGATACGAACTGTCAGTTCAAAGATCCCAAGACGGTGAGGCAATCTCATCTGCAGAACCTCATTTCAAAAAAATGATTGGTTCTGAGAGTTTGTTTTTAGCTTCTGAATCTTCAATCAGCAAACAGGGTGAAAAAATCTCTCTTCAATTTCAAACCGGAGAAAATGGATTCCGGTATGCTTTTGTAAATATTCCGAATGTTGAATTTGAGAATGCAGAGTATAAAATTGAACTGAAAGATTTGACACAGGATCAGGTTGTCGGTGAAAAGACCATACAATCTAGATGGATTGACATGCCGGTCTCATTATATAATCTTGACATAGCCATTGAAATGTTGAAATTCATTGTCAGCGATCGCGAACTGCGTAACCTAAGTTCAGGATCTAAAACTGAACAAGAACGTAAATTCAGGGAGTTCTGGGCAGAAAGAGATCCTACTCCGGATACAGAATACAATGAGTTAATGGCTGAGTACTATCAAAGAATAGATTATGCGTATCAAAATTTTTCCAGTCTTCAAGTTCCCGGATATGAATCTGATCGTGGAAGAGCCTACATTCTCTATGGTCCACCAGATAATATAGATCGTCGTTTGCTGCCAAATCAGCCTACTCGTGAGATTTGGGAATACCCTAATCGAGAACTTATTTTTGAAGCCACATCAGGTTTGGGTGATTTTAAATTAGTCTCTGAATCATAAATACATCACCTTTAGAACATAATCGAAGTATCTCAGTTGGTAATATAGAAATGAGTTTGCTCAATTCAGAAAACTCTAAATATACCATAGGATTAATTGGACCGGGCACTTAAAAGTTTTACCATTTTTTTATGAAACCAACGATTGCTATCAGCATGGGAGATTTTAATGGTGTCGGACCTGAAGTGGTCCTAAAACACCTCTCCAATCTAGATCTCTCCTCTTCTACTCCCGTAATTATTGGCTCGGAAACAGTATTTCAATTCTATGAAAAGAGTTTGAATATTTACGTAGATAGGCATCGGATTTCAGGAACATCCGACATAAAGGAAGACTCAGTCAACATGATGTCCATTTCTGATATTGACGAAGCAGATATACAACAATCAAAAATTACCAAAAAGGCCGGGCTTGCATCCATGAAAGCAGTAGAGTACGGGATAAATAGTTGCCTTGCCGGGCAAACAGATGCACTCGTCACTGCTCCAATTTCAAAAGAGGCCATTCATAAAGCCGGCTATAATTACCCGGGCCACACAGAATTTTTAGCTGAAAAAACAGGCACTGAATTGGTTACGATGATTTTAGCCACTGATCAGCTCAGAGTCGGACTGCTTACCGGGCATATTCCAATAAAAGAAGTAGCAGGTTCTATTAATTCAAATGACATTATCTGCAAGATTGAAAGTTTAGAAAAGAGTCTAAGGGAGAATTTTGGGATTAATCACCCAAAGATAGCCGTCATGGGCTTAAACCCTCATGCCGGAGATGGAGGAGTTTTGGGCTCGGAGGAAACGAATTACATTCAACCGGCTGTAAATGAAGTTCAAAACAAAGGAATCGACGCTGAAGGCCCCTTTCCGGCAGATGGTTTTTTTGGCAGCAGAAAACATACTCAATACGATGCAATCTTAGCTATGTATCACGATCAGGGATTGATACCTTTTAAAGCATTGAGTTTTGGCAAAGGAGTTAATTTCACAGCAGGATTACCTATTATTCGCACATCACCCGACCATGGAACAGCGTTCAATATAGCTGGTCAAAATAAAGCGAATCCTGATTCATTCACTTCCGCCTACGATCTTGCCGTTAAAATGGCTTTGATCAAAATAAATAGAAAGAACTGATCGTGACGAATAATAAACAGGTCGAACCAGCATATTCAGTTTTGGCTGAAATCTACGATGATGTAATGATTGGTGTGGATTACGAAACCTGGACAGATTATATAGACGAAATTATCTATCAGTATCACCCTTATGCTGTTACTGTACTTGAGCTTGCATGTGGTACCGGAACCATGGCACTTTCACTGGAAGAACTCGCTGCTTATGATATTACGGCTACAGACGGTTCTGAAGAAATGATTCAGGTAGCAAAACAAAAAGCGAGGAGCGCGAGATCTGATGTTAAATTTCTGACCCGTAATTTCCTTGATCTCAACATGGATCAAACATTCGATGTTGCATTTATGGTCTTCGACAGTCTCAATTATCTACATAGCGAGCAAGATATTCTTAAAATGCATCGCGAAGTTAAAAAGGTATTGAATCCGGGTGGTATATTTATTTATGATTTTACAACTCCCCGAAATTCAAGGATTGCAATTAAACATTTGAATAATGAATCCAAACGGGTAAATAATTTGTACCGCTATCACCGAAAAAGCAGCTACAACGCCAAAAAAAGGGAACACACAAATCGCTTTATCATTGAAAAGCTTAGTAATGAGAGCGGCAATGTTGCTGAAACCTATCATGAGAAACACCTACAGAAAATATATACACTGCCGGAGATAGAAAATATCGTTAAGAAGACAGAATTTTCTATTTTAAATGCGTTTGACGGATTTGCGCTTGAACCCGCTCACGAAAAAAGTTTAAGAATAACGATGGTGTTGCAATGAGTGAAAGTGATGTAATTGAGATGCATGATGTAACGGTAGCTTATAACAGCGAACCGGTTTTAGACAGCGTAAATTTCGAGCTCGGTGTTGGAGAGTTTTGCTACGTTATAGGTAAAACAGGTGCCGGTAAGAGTTCTTTTCTCAAATTACTTTACAGTGATATAAAACCAAATCATGGCACGATCCGGGTAGCTGACTACAGTGTAAGCAGCCTGAATGACAAAGAGATCCCCCATCTACGGCGCCGGATTGGAATTGTATTTCAAGACTTTCAACTGCTGCCCGATCGTAACGTATTTGAAAATGTAGCATTTGCCCTTCAGGTGACAAATCATAAGAAACGATTTATCAAACATCGTGTGCTTGAGGTTCTCGGACTTGTAGGGTTGAGCCACAAACGAAAAGCGATGCCCAAGGATCTTTCAGGCGGTGAACAGCAACGTGTGGTCATTGCCCGGGCACTGGCCAATGAGCCGCGCCTTCTGTTGGCAGATGAGCCTACAGGTAATCTTGATCCGGGTGCAAGCAGCTCGATCATGGAGCTATTACAACAAATCAATAATCGCGGAATGGCCGTACTGATGGTTACCCACGACTACGATATGGTTCGCAAATATCCTCATCGAACCGTCCAGATCAGAGACGGCGGGCTGCATGAAATTCATGTGTTATAGAAGAGATATCCTAAAGGCAAAATTCACATGATCCGGGCGGACCATTTTAAAAAATTCTGTCTATAAAAAAGAAGAGCCCGGGCTATCAACCAGGGCTCTTTTCTACGTTGGCTTATTATTCGGGGTACTCATGTAATACCAGGGTAGATATTACAATGAATACGTACTACTTCAGGATCATAATGTTCCGAAGTTTATAAAATTATTTTTCTACATCGGTTCTACCCTTCCATGCTGAGGCTGAATGACAATTTCTTCAACAAGCGAACGGGGTGAGAGTGTAGCTAAAGTCACCAGTATTTTTGCGACATCTGTCGGGTTAATTAATTTTTCCGGACTCATGGTTGAGTCATCCCAGGAAGGTGAATGAGTTTGCCCCAAATTGATCGCAGATACACCAACATCTGTATTTTTAAGTTCATCACGAAGTGAACGTGTGTAACCGAGCAGGGCATGCTTTGCCGACGAATAAGCACCACTGTCAGCCAAACCTCGAATTGATCCTACTGAACATATATTTATGATCAATGAACGATCAAGCTTTTTCATTTGAGGTAAAAAACGTTTTGTCACATTAACTGCAGTAAACAGGTTAATGTCGATCTGTTTATGAAATTCAATGTTAGACGTCTCTGTTACTTTCTTGTAAAGGAAGCTGCCGGCATTATTAATAATAATTCCCGGTTCTGGAAATCCGTCCGGGATCTGTAACGCGCTGGTTCCATTCTCGTCGGTAGCATCACAAGTAAGTATTTCAACATTTCTTGACCCGGTATCCAGACAGAGTTTTTTAGTTTCTAAAAGATTTGTCTCATTTCGAGCTAACAATATTAACGGGCGATCGAGTGCAGCGGCAAAAGCAATAGATATACTTCTTCCTATTCCCTGACTCGCACCGGTAATGAGTACAGATGATTCTTCGTAAGTCATTTTAAAATAAATATAAGGTAAGTAAGTGTTTGCAGTTCTGTTAAGGTACGTTTATGAACTTATGTGTCTGCAAACTAATTCCCCATTCAGGATTATTTTTTACATAATCCACAATCAGCGGTATCGACTTTGGAGTTTCCCACTCAGGCTGTAATAGTAACTGTGTATTGGAAGGGCATTTTTTTGCATTCTCTTCCGCCCAGTCTAAATCTTTGTTCGTCAAAACCACTACTTTGAGCTCATCTACATATGGAAACACTTCATCCAGTGGTTTCTTAAAACGTTTTGGAGAAAGTGTGATCCAATCAAGCTGTCCTGATAGCGGAGAAGAGCCGCTGGTTTCGATATGAGTTTCAAGACCGGCCTGTTTCAGGCGAACTGTTAACGGTTCAAGGTTGTGTAGCAACGGTTCGCCCCCTGTTATTACGGCAAATTTAGCACCGCTATCCACTGCTCTTTTTACGATCTCCTCAGTTTTTACCCGTGGATGTTTCTCTTCGTCCCAGCTCTCTTTCACATCACACCACCAACAGTTAACATCACATCCGGCTGTTCTTATAAAATAAGCCGGACGACCGGTATGCACGCCTTCTCCCTGAATAGTGTAAAAATCTTCCATCAGAGGATATTCAACCTTATCCAAGGCGTTGGTTTCTTCAATACTAATTTTTGCTGTTTCTTCTTTCTTAAACATCCTTGTCGGTGTATTCAACCCAGCTATTTTCAGTCTCCCAAACGGTGACAACTAACTCAATGTTTTCGGGTATTCTTTTTGTTGTTTCTTTGTGGATATATTCTGCAATTCTCTCTGCAGTTGTTGCGACGGGAATCTCCTCATTTATTACAGAGTGATCCAATCCGCCCTTTTTTGAATCGGAAGCTGCCCATTTGAGTTCCTTGAAATCACATACCATATCAGGTGTACTGAGGTATTTGGATGGATTCAGTTCATGAGATTTTGCAGAGATATGCACTTTATAAGTATGACCGTGCATTCGCCCACATTTTCCGTCATATCCATCTATAAAGTGAGCAGCATCAAATTTAAATTCAGTATTTAAAGTCCAGGTCGGCATTGTTTACCAGTTCAAGCAATTCTAATTATTTCTAAGCTTGAAAAATTAAGCATTTTTTCAGCCAATTCAGAGTAATCCGCCAATCAGCTTAGAATATTTGAATTTAACTCCTCAGATGGATTCCAAAAGTGTTTCTCCATATCAACGGTGTACTCTTCCTTGAACGTCACTCCCTCCTGCTCCAGTCTCTCTCGCATTGTATCACCGGTAAAATAGCTTCTTCCTGTAAGTTGCCCCAGACGATTGAGAACCCGATGAGCCGGTACAGCTGCTTCCGGTGGTTGACCCGCCAGCTGATTGAGTGCATATCCAACCATTCGCGCTCCCGATTTCACACCAATAAATCCTGCAATAGCACCATAGCTGGTCACCCTCCCCACTGGAATTTGCTGTACAACTCTGTAGACTTTTTGGTAAAAATCATTTTTTGGCATTGTTTAATGTAATTGATTATAGAGATATGGAAACCCAAGCTTTGAGAAATGCACTAAGAAAACTACTTCTTTCCCTATTCTAAAAGCGATTCAAGATCTGAAATCTGTTCAGCGGTCAAAGTTCCTTGATTTTTTGCAATACCCAGACAAACACGACCCAATGCCATGTATAAACTTCTATTCTCTTTATCCGCGGAGATTTTATCCAGATGGTCTTGAACAGTGGAGGAATCCCCGCGGGAAATGGGTCCGGTCAATGAATGTACTGCACCCTTTTCCAGAATATTCTTCAAAGTCTGGTGAATCAGCGGTTCCAGTATATTCACTCCTTCCTCTACTCCGTAATTTTTCAAAATAGTATCGGATCTGTTCAGTAGAGCCACAAGGTAATTTGAAGCAAAAACAGCAGAAATATGAACGGCTTTCTTCTGATTTTCATCCAGGGTAAGCGGAGTTGAATTCAAATCTTCCACAATCTCTTTCAGTTGCTGAACAAAAGAGTCATCTCCCTGCAGGCTGATATAGATATTTTTAAGCCGATCGGAGTCATCCCCTTTTTTAAAAGTTTGAATCGGGTGCATTGAAGCTATAGAAGCTCCCTTTTGGGCAAGCAAATCTAAAATTGAGGCGGGTTGGCTTCCCGAGCAGTGAATTACTCGTTTATCGCTCCAATCAATATCTGTATTAGCAAGTTGTTCAGCAACTGACTTAATTACGGAATCCGGAGTTGTGATAATAATAATGTCACCAATTTCCGACTCTTCAGCAGGAAGTGAATAATCAAGCTCCGATGTACGACCGTATTCTGTATCGTAAACTGTACCCGATGTGCTGTTCCATACAGAAAAAATCGAGAAACCCGCCTTTCGAAAATAATCAATCCAAACGGAACCTAGTGCTCCGCTGCCGATTACGGTAATGGCGGGGTTTGTAACCATTATTTTAAAATCGCTTGCCGCTGCATTTCTGCATACCCGGCAAGAAGATTGGCATGATCTGATGATGAATCATCAATGGAACTAAAATTGATTTTCAAGCCCCATTTTTTTGCCACAATCAAACCTGCAACAAATGCACCAATGCCTTCGATATTTGAATCTCCGGTATTCACATAGTTCATCAAACCGGTCATATTTCCTTCATTATGAAAAGAGAGAACTTTTTTGAGTTCATCACGGTTTTCACTCTCCATATCACAGCAGAAAACAATAAGTGCATTCTTTGATGCCAAAATCTCTTCTAAAGCAAATGCTAGCTCTTTAATAATAAATGAGTTTTCATCTGTAATCTGAATACTCAATACAGTAAAGTCTTCGAGCGTACACTGCAGCAGCATCAATTGATCATAAAGGCTCAGCTCCTCGTCAAACGCTTCATCATCGATAAAGAAATCATCATCTTCATCACAGAAGTCATTTCGGAGTTTATCATTCGCCAATACTTCTCCTAGTGATGTTTTAACGGATTCAAAGGATGGCATAGGCAATTTCTTTTCGGCACTGCCGGGATGAGACTCGACAATCACAACTGTGTCGAAGTCGTCCTTATCAATGTGCGAATAAATAGTAAAAACATCATCGATATTGCTCCGATCAATAATACGAGGAGAAAAGAGAATTCGAACGGTTTCCGACTTTTCAGTCTGTTCAGATTTGGCTCTGTCCAAACCTTGGGTTATCTGGTCACGGTTTAGGGAAGTGATGTCCATAGAATTAGTGATTCTTTTGGGAAATGTTATGGTAGTATTTTATAGCAAATGGATATCCAATGGTCTTGATGGATAAAGCTACAAATTTTTGCTCTGTTTCCATCATCAAATTCTGCATTAAAGTGATGCTCATTTTCAATGGAAATGGTTACGTGATTCATCGGTTTTCTCAGCCCGGTACCGATCATCTTTAACGCGGCCTCTTTAAACGTCCAAACGCGAATTAACGCGTTGTCTTCATAAAGTGTACTTTTCTCATCTTTTGATTTCATTCTGGCAGCCAATCTATCATGCACGTCCCGGGATGTTCCTTCCATGTCTACCCCAACATTCATGGATGTTGAAATAGCTGCAACAATGGCGTCCTGAGTGTGAGAAAAACTTACCGATACCTCCTTCCCGTCAATAAAGGCCTGAGGCTTCTCATATTTCTCTGTAAATACATCAATCGTTTTACCATTGAGAAACTGGTCAGCCATTCGTTTCAACAAAATCGTTCCGGTAATACTCTCTGATGTATTACGGTCTCCTCCAATAGTCTCAATAGTCAGCGGTTCATAGGCCACTATGACTTCTTCGGGTATAGATGGGTGCACTATCAATTCTGGCAATATTTTCTCTTTTACGATCATTAAGAGAGAATCTAATTGATTCAATGGATCACTCCCAATGAGAATGTTTTAAAGAATAGGTGTATTGTTCTAATATACGAAAAATGATTCTGCCAATTACAGTTCAGTTTTTGTATCTTTGAAAGCTTAATCTGATGAATAATTCGACATAAAATATAGATAATTAAACAATGAGCAACGCTGAACCTTCAGTAAGTGAACAGCAGGAAATCAGACTGGAAAAGCTTGACAAACTCAGAGAATATAATGTTAATCCTTTTCCTTATGAGTACGATGTAACTCACTATTCTCAGGATATTTTAAATAACGAAGATCACTATCTGACCGACACACCTGATGAACCCGAAGATGCAGAACGCGTTTCTGTTGCGGGACGTGTAATGACCCGTCGGATTATGGGAAAAGCCGCTTTTTTTACACTTCAGGATTCAAAAGGAACCATTCAGGTTTATATTCGCCGGGATGATGTTACAACTGAAGATCTTGGTACGGATAACTACAATAAGATTTTTAAAAAACTGACCGACATCGGGGACTATGTCGGAATTAAAGGATTCGTTTTTAAAACGGGAACCGGCGAAACAACAATTCATGCCGAGTCTTTTGATTTTCTTGGAAAAACGGTTCGCCCCATTCCAACACCCAAAGAGGTCGAAAATGAAGCCGGAGAAACTGTAACTTATGACGCATTCACGGATAAGGAACAACGCTATCGCCAACGATATGTTGATTTGATTGTGAATCCGGAAGTGCGAGATGCGTTTGTAAAGCGTACACAGATGGTTCAAGCTATGCGCAGCTTTATGAATGAGCGTGGCTATCTTGAAGTGGAAACTCCCATACTTCAGCCAATTTACGGAGGTGCATCTGCAAGGCCATTTGTCACACACCACAACGCTCTCGACATCGATCTCTACCTACGCATAGCCAATGAGCTCTACCTGAAACGGTTAATTGTTGGCGGATTTGACGGGGTCTACGAATTTTCTAAAGATTTCAGAAATGAAGGCCTCTCCCGTTTTCACAATCCGGAGTTTACACAGGTCGAGCTTTATGTGGCCTGGAAAGATTACAACTGGATGATGGATTTTATGGAGAAGATGGTTGAACATGTAGCTCAAACCCTTCACGGTTCAACCAAAGTGAAGGTTGGCGAGCACGAGATCGACTTCAAAGCTCCGTGGCCACGAATACCTATGTATGAAGCGATTGAGAAAGAGACAGGTCACGATTTAAGTGATAAGAGTGAAGATGAAATTCTTAAGATTGCCAAAGATCTTCACATTGAACTGGAAGATGGTATGGGCAAAGGCAAGCTAATCGATGAGATTTTTGGTGAACATGTAGAACCGAAGTTAATTCAACCTACATTCATTACCGATTATCCGATTGAGATGAGTCCCCTGGCGAAGAAACACAGAACCAAAGAAGGTCTCGTAGAGCGTTTTGAAGCAATATGCAATGGAAAAGAGATTGCAAACGCTTTTACCGAGTTGAACGACCCGGTAGATCAGCGTGAACGTTTTGAAGAGCAGGCCCGGCTCCGTGCCGGCGGTGATGATGAAGCGATGACCGTAGATGAGGATTTCCTCCGCGCTATTGAGTACGGGATGCCACCAACAGCCGGAATTGGAATTGGAATCGACCGGCTTGCGATGATCATGACCAACTCCGACTCCATCCGCGACGTCCTTTTCTTCCCTCAGATGAGACCGGAATAGTTTATTACGTCCCGTCAGACCGCTGCTAGCGGTCTGACAGATATTTATAATGTATTTGACTCCAGACCTGTCAGGTTTCCAAAACCTGACAGGTCTTTTTTTCTGCCTGCTCATTAATTCTGATCTCCAACTCCTTGCATTACTCCCGGGAAGTCAGCACTTTCATGGACTGAATTTAAAACCATATGTTCAACTTTATGATGCGTACCTTCATACTTCTTCTTTCACTCACCTCAATATTACTCCCATCAAATCAAGTAGCGGCTCAGCCTTCAACACCTCAGTCCCTGGATGGCTTTTCTCAAGACCGGGTTGCTTCCCAGGTTGAACTGGAAAAGACTTTAATTCAATCCCTTAAACCTGAGATGTACAGAGAACATCTCTATCGCCTCACACGAGAACCCAACATTGCCGGAACTGTGGAAAACCGGCGGGTCATTGAATATATGACCGAGTCGATGGAACAAGCCGGGCTACATGTAGATCACTATGATTATGATGTCTGGCTGCCGGAACCGGGTGAAGTTAGCATCGAAATTGTACGTCCAAAAAGAGAACCATTAAACAATAAGGAGTACATTCTCGAAGAGGATCTTTACACTGAAGACGAACGGTTAAATCACGGCTGGAATGCTTATAGTGGCATTGGTGATGTTACAGCAGAAATTGTCTATGCAAATTATGGAACGAAACAGGATTTTGAGTTACTGAATGAACTTGGGGTTTCAGTGGAAGGGAAAATTGTGGTTGCCCGTTATGGCGGAAACTTCCGCGGTTACAAAGCCAAATATGCCGAGGAGTACGGAGCTATTGGTCTCATTATATATTCCGATCCGGCCAACGGCGGCTATGTAAACGGCCCCGCCTACCCTGAAGGTAAGTTTATAAGTGAAAGTACTATCCAGCGCGGATCTGCTTTGACGACTGAGTACTACGGCGATCCACTCACGCCATACGAACCTGCCCTGCCTGTCGACGGTGATATTGAAATCGAACGACTCGCACCGGACAATGTCGGTTTTCATACCATCCCTATTGCTCCTCTCCCGTACGCTTCGGCTCAAAAAATACTGGAGCAGATGGATGGTACTCCTGTCCCAAATCAAAATTGGCAGGGAGGCCTGCCCTTTACCTATCGTCTGACCAGTGACTCCCCGGTCGAGGTGAATATCAAAGTAGATCAGCCTGCAGAACTGAAACCTATCACCAATGTGATAGGTGTTATTGAAGGTTCTGAATATCCGGATGAGTGGATTATCATGGGAAGCCACTTCGATGCCTGGGGATTTGGCGCCATCGACCCAAACAGCGGCACGGCAATGTTGCTTTCTGTGGCAGATGTACTGGGTGAAATGGTACAGAATGGATATCAACCCAAACGAAGTATTATGATCGCACATTGGGACGCCGAAGAGTATCTACTAATCGGATCCTCCGAATGGGTTGAGCATCTGACGGATGAGCTCAATGCTAATTCCATTCTCTATTTAAATGCAGATGCAGCCGTAACCGGTCCATCTTTTAGCGCCTCATCCTCCCCGTCACTGAAAAAACCAATTATTGAAGCCTCAAAAATGGTGCAGCATCCCGACACCACTCTGTCACTTTACCAATCATGGTCAGGAGATTCAGACTCACCCTCAATTGGTAATCTGGGTGGTGGCTCAGATCACGTTGGATTGTATATGCACATTGGGGTTCCTGCGGCAGGAATCAGTATGTCGCAGTGGTCGCCGGTATATCACTCCAACTACGACACGTTCGAATATTACAAATCTCACCTGGATGGATCCTTCTCTTACGGTCCGGCACTCGGAGGAGTTTATGGAACGGTTGCCCTCCGATTTGCCAATGCAGATCTTCTCCCATATGATTTTGAACGATACCACGAGGATCTGATTTCGCATCTGGATGATATACAGGCCAAAGCCGAAAATCATGATCTCTCCATTTCCGCGGGGCCGATGGAAGAGCAATTAAATAGTATGGAAAGCCTTGTTTCTCAGCTGGCTGATAACATGAATAAATTAACCGTTTCCGATTATACAAGGTTGAGTCGGGTTGAGATCAATCAAAAGCTCATTCAGTTAGAAAGGAATTTTATTTTAGAGGAAGGAATGCCCTACAGCTCATGGCTCAGATCACTCTATGCATCACCTGACCCGTACAGTGGATATGCATCCTGGATGCTTCCCGCATTTCAATATGCCATTGAAGAGGAATTTAATGACGACAAAATCTCCCAATGGGTTGATATTCATGCTGAGGCGTTTAAAGCCCTAAATGATAATCTGTCTGAGTTAATTGATATGACTTCAGCAGAATAGATTTCGATCAGCGGTCAAAATAACTTCAAAATTCTTTGGTACTCAATATTTCTTATACTTGAGCAACAAAATTAAAAGTTCATCTGTTACACTCAGGCACCTTAGTTCTTCACAACAAGAAATTTCATGAAATTTACCTGGTATATAGCCGGACGCTACTTTAAGGGCAACAAGCGTGAATCACGGTTTCTCTCCTTTATAAAAATTATGGCCATTGCCGGGGTTGCCGTTGGTTCTGCCGGGCTTCTGATTGCCCTATCGATCGTTCATGGATTTAAATCCACCATAAATGAAAAAATTGTAGGGTTTGCCCCGCATATCACAGTCAACACGTTTATGAACGATCCCATGGACAGGGCTGATACGCTTCAGGTTTTTCTGGATGAGATCCCTGGCATTGAAAAGGCTCAGCCGGTCATTCTTGGGCAGGTTATGATTCAATCATCCAGAGACGTAAGCGGCAGTGGAATTAAAGGAGTTCCCGTAGACGGGGACGTCACACAGCTAAGGGAGTACATCTCTGAGGGTGAATATCAATTAGGCCCCACCGAGTCTGGACTTCCGGGAATAATTTTGGGGTCGGCACTATCCAGAAATATTGGTGCCGGTATTGGCGACAAAGTAACGGTTTATGCCCTCGACGGGATGCCCTCCCCCCTTAACTCGCCGGAGATCAAACAGTTTACTTTAACAGGTATTTACCAGACCGGTATTGCCAGGTTCGATGACAATTTCGCTTTGGTTAACATCGATACTGCCCGCCAGATCTTTGAGTTTAATCCACGTCAGGCCAGTTCGTATGATATTAATGTGGGAAATCTGAAGGATATCACGCCAATCTATCGGACTATTCGGGATGAAACCCGGTTCCCATACATCACCGAAAATGTATATCAGCGCTATCGAAATATTTTTGCCTGGGTAGATCTGCAAGAACAGACCATTCCCCTGGTGATAGGTGTAATGGTCATTGTCGCTGCCTTTAATCTTATTGGCACAGTTTTGATGATGGTGCTGGAAAGGGTTCGCGACATAGGAATTTTAAAAACCATTGGTGCGAAAAGTAAGGCTATACGGAGAATTTTCCTTTTGGAAGGGCTCTTCGTAGCGGCATCCGGCCTGATTATCGGGATGGGTATATCCCTGCTTTTCTATTGGCTACAGATAAATTATCAAATCATTCCACTCTCTGAAGAGAACTACTATATGAGTACGGCTCCGGTTGAACCCCACCTGCTCGATTTCTTGATTGTGAGTGGTATCACGATTCTGCTTTGCGCCCTCGCCTCCTGGCTACCTGCACGTATTGCGGCTAAAACTGATCCGGTAAAAGTGCTATCGATCGGAAAGTAAAACGTTAGGTATTTAAATATTTCACATGACTCATTGATATTTTAACAATATGGCAAAAGTCCTCAAGTCGTTAAATAATTAGTACTCTTGACGCTCTCTTTTAGTTTTTTAAATTGGCTTCTGTGAATAATCAATTCATTTGGCAGGATTTTTCATTAATAATTTTCATCACTTTTATCACTTATGGAAATATTAGGAATCGATGTTGGCGGATCTGGCATTAAAGGAGCCATTGTGGATACAGAAAAGGGTGAGCTCATCACTGAACGATATCGTATTCCCACACCAAAACCGGCCACACCGGATGTGGTTATTGAAACCATTGAGGCGATAATTACTAATTTTGACTGGCATGGCCCCGTGGGTTGTGGTTTTCCGGCAGCAGTAAAAAATGAGATCGTTAAAACAGCTTCAAATATTGATGATTCATGGATCGGGGTGAATGCCTCAGCAAGAATAGAAAAGAAAACGGGCTGCCCTACTCACCTTGTTAATGATGTAGATGCAGCAGGGATTGCTGAGGCAGAATTCGGAGCGGGAAAAGACCGATTCGGAACTATTTTTATGGCCGCCTTTGGTACCGGGATCGGAACAGCTGTTTTTCACAACCAGCAACTGGTGCCAAATACTGAATTGGGACACATCCAACTGAATGGTATGGTGGCTGAGGATTATGCCGCAAACTCCATCCGGAAGAAAGAAGGTCTGAGCTGGGAAACATGGGGCGAACGGGTGAATAAATATCTTCAGCTCATCGAAACACTACTCTGGCCCGATCTGATCATAATTGGAGGTGGTGTAAGCAAAAAATTCAATAAATTCGAGGCTTTTATTAATGTAGAATCAACGGTAGTTCCTGCCGAAAACCGCAACCATGCAGGGATTATTGGAGCCGCACTGGCCGTGCATTCAGACCAAAAAGATAGCTTTTTGTCATGAATCTACTTCTTATACAGTGGTAATATCATAATTACCCAATTCGCTTTTCCCATTGTTTTGTGAATGATTTTGTAAATATCTATACCCACTTGACGCTCTCACCTAAGTTAAGAACAGATTCTATGCATGAATGACAGTTACTATCTAAAAAACATTTGGTAAGACATCACTACTTGGCCAATTCAACAATTTGCAAAACACTAACTTATTGCTAGATTAGCATATACAAGTATAAACTAACTGATTTAAAAAAATGGAATTTCTAGCTTATATAGTCGGCCTTATCTGTGCAATCTATGTCATTGTTGAAGTTTGGTCTAAACAGCCTGGCATGGGCACCGGAGAAAAAGTCTTATGGACAATTGCTGCCCTCTTTTTTAATATTCTAACCGCCATTATTTACTTCTTTGCGAAGAAAAATTAACCGGCCTTCCGTCTTAATAGAAAAATCTTTATCAGTCTTACTTTAAATCAGAGTATTGGTTATTTGGTACTCTTCAGGTGACATTATACACCAACCAACCTTTACTACTTCTCTGTACTAAATCTCCAGAATATTAGTGCTAAGAAAAGAATTGTCAATTTAAGATTTTGATAAATTTGCGCTAATCAGAATTTAGTTGTTTATATAGCTTGATTTATCATTTCCTTACCAGCTCTTTTAATCCGGTATATCTCAGCGTTTCTCTTTGAATGCCCTTCGCAAATAGGTCTAAATCACCATAAAGATTAAAACTGCTGCGAGCTCTTGTGATAGCCGTATAGAGCAGTTCACGTGTTAAAATTGGGGTATCCCTTTTAGGTAGTAACAAATTCACGTCTTCAAACTCAGACCCCTGACTTTTATGAACCGTTAGAAAATAGGCCGGTGCATAGTCGGTCAGGCGATTTGGCTGCAACTTTTTAATCTCAGAACCTGATTCCACATAGACTTTCACCTTACCATCCTCATCCCTAGTACAGACTCCCAGATCCCCATTAAACACTCCCTGTGAATAGCTGTTTCGTGTGATAATTATCGGACGACCGTGATACCAACCATTTTCGGGCTGAACCATACGCTGCAACACCAGGATTTTTTCCACCAAACGATTCAGCTCCCGGCTCCCTTCCGGCCCTCGCCGAAGCACCGTAAGCCATGCCGAGCTTTTCCAAAAAGCCATCACTTCTCTTACATCACTTATCTCCCTGGCTTTTTTCACCTGCCCGGCTAGTGTTTTTGCCAAATCTTCCAAACTGTCCCGACTGAAATCAAA